>CAYMZC010000016.1:0-28523 GCA_964394815.1 uncultured Sandaracinobacter sp.
CTGGCGATAGTTGATCGCCGAGAGCAGCCCCTTGCCGGTCGTCGTGCGTTCCAGCCGGTCGTCGTGCAGCAGCACCAGCGCGCCATCTGCCGTGCGGCCGATGTCCATCTCGATCAGGATCGGGCCTTCGCCAAGGGTCTCGGCAAAGCTCGAAAGCGCGTTCTCGACCGCTTCGGGGTGGGGCTGGCCACGATGGGCTGACACCAGCGCCAGCCTGTTTTCACGCAGGCAGTCGAAGACGGCGGGAAGATCCGGCGGTTCGGGCGCGGCGGTGCGCTTGTGGTGGATGGCGCCGACCGAGCATCCGGACAGCAGCAGCAGGGCGAGAAAGGGGGCAAGCCTCTTCATGCCGCCTTCCTAGCCCCGGCCATGCCCGCAAGTCATGTGAAAATACGGCGCTTTGCACAGGCTGGAACGAAAGGGATGACTGTTCTAGCATCAACCCAAACAGGCCATTCCAGGCCCGGGAGAGAAACGGGTGAGTGACATTTTCGATTTCGTGATCGTGGGCGCGGGTTCCGCGGGCTGCGCGCTGGCAGGCAGGCTTTCCGAAGACCCGGCAACGCGCGTGGCGCTGCTGGAAGCCGGCGGCAACGACAGCAGCATGATGATCAACATGCCGGCGGGCATCGCCCAGATCCTGCCGCCGGAAAAGAACAGCCCGGTGAACTGGGGCTATTTCACCGAGCCGCAGAAGCATCTGAACGGGCGCAGCCTCTACTGGCCGCGCGGCAAGGCGCTGGGCGGCTCCTCCTCGATCAACGGCATGGTCTATATCCGCGGCCATTCTTCCGACTATGACCGCTGGGCGCAGATCGGTTGCACCGGCTGGGGCTGGGCCGACGTGCTGCCGTGGTTCCGCCATTGCGAAGACAGCGATCGCGGCGCCAATGACTTCCATGGCGCCGGCGGCCCGCTGAAGACCACGCGCCGCATGCTGCCGCATGTGCTGAACAACGCCTTCATCGATGCCTCGGTCGAAGCCGGCTATCCGCGCACCGATGATTTCAACGGCGCACAGTTCGAGGGTGCGGGCAGCTATGACAGCACCATCCATGACGGCCAGCGCTGGTCGGCCGCGCGCGCCTACCTCACGCCGGAAGTGCGGCGGCGGCCAAATCTGAAGATCATCACCGGCGCCCTTGCCGAACGCGTCCTCTTCGAAGGGCGGCGCGCCGTGGGCGTGCGCTATTCCGGCGGGCAGGAGGTGCGCGGCCGCACAATCATCCTGTCCGGCGGGGCGATCAACTCGCCACAGCTTCTGATGCTGTCCGGTGTCGGCCCCGCCGCCCATCTGAAGGACATGGGGATCGACGTGGTGGCCGACCGGCGCGACGTCGGGCAGAATCTGCAGGACCATCTCGATGTCATCGTGCAGTGGAAGGCCTCGGCGCCGATCACGCTCAATGGCAACAGCAGCCCCCTGGTGAAGATCGGGGCGGCGCTCAACTGGATCTTCCGCAAGCAGGGCAACGCCAGCTACATGCCGACTGCAGCCGGCGCCTTCGTCTCCACCCGCGAGGGGCTTGCCGCGCCCGACATCCAGATGCACTTCATGCCGGTGAAGGGCAATGCCCATGGGATGGGCGGGCTGCAGACCGAACATGGCTATCAGGTGCATGTGTGCCAGGTGCGCCCCGAAAGCCGGGGCGAGATCCGCCTGAAATCACCCGACCCCTCGGCCCATCCGGCGATCGACCCCAATTACCTGTCCGCGCCCGAGGATGCCGACGTTCTCTTGAAGGGCGTGGAAATCGCCCGCCGGATCGGCCGCCAGCCGGCGCTTTCCAGCTATAATGCCGGCGAAGCCTGGCCGGGCGATGGCGTGGAAGGCGATGCCGTCCTCGCACGGCTGAAGGACTGGGCCGAAACCATCTATCACCCCGTCGGCACCTGCCGCATGGGGCCGGATGCCGAAGCCGTCACCGACATTGCGCTCAACGTGAACGGCGTGGAGGGGCTGATGGTTGTCGATGCCTCGATCATGCCGTTCCTGGTTTCGGGCAACACCAATGCGCCCACCATCATGATCGCCGAAAAGACGGCGGCCGCCCTCAGGGCGAGCCGCAAGGCCGGCAAGGCTGCCGCATGAAGGTCGAGCCGTTCACGGTTCCGGTCGAGCCGGAAGAGGTCCTCTGGGTTCGCCGCCGGGTCGAGGAATTCCGCTTCTTCCGGGAGCCGGAGGGCCATGGCTGGGAGCATGGTGTCAACCGCGCCTTCATGGAGCGCCTGCGCGCCCACTGGCTGAGCGCCCATGACTGGGAGGGGACGGTGGCCCGGCTCAACCACTTCCCGCATGTGCGGGCCGAAGTGGAGCCGGGGCTCCGCCTGCACGCCATCCACCGCCCATCCAGCCGCGCGGATGCAAGGCCGCTGCTCATTGCCCATGGCTGGCCGGGTTCGGTGCTCGAATTCGAGACGATCATCGACCGGCTGGCCGAGCCGGAAGACCCGGCGGCGCCTGCCTTCCATGTCGTCGCGCCGTCGATACCGGGCTATGCCTGGTCCGACAGCCCGAAGGCGCCCATCGGGCCGCGCGCCGTCGCCGGCCTTTACGACCGGCTGATGCGCGGCCTTGGCTACGACCGGTTCATCTATCAGGGCGGGGACTGGGGCAGCGTGATCGGCGGCTGGCTCGGGCTGGACAGCCAGGGCGTGGAGGCGATCCACCTGAACGGCTATGGCCTGCGCTCGGCGAACATGGCCCCTGAAACGCCGGAGGAAATGCGGTGGCTGGAATGGGCCATGGCCATCCGCGATACCGAAACGGCCTATCTGCAGCTGCAGGGAACGAAGCCGCAGTCGCTGGGCTATGCCATGATGGATTCACCCATGGGCGTCGCTGCCTGGCTGGCCGAGAAATATCATGGCTGGTCCGATCTCACGGCATCGAAGGACGCGCCACCCTACAGCCTCGACCAGCTGCTCGACACGATCATGATCTACCTGACGACGCGGAGCTTCCTGACCGCGACCTGGCTTTATCGCGGCATGTTCCTCGAGGGTGGCTTCAGCATCCCGGAAGGCCGGCGGATCGAAGTGCCAACGGGCGTTGCGGCTTTCCCGCACGATCTTCTGGCCTTCCCGCCGCGCTCGATGGTGGAGAGGGGCTATAATGTCACCCACTGGACCGACATGCCGCGCGGCGGGCATTTCGCCGGCATGGAAGAGCCCGAGCTGCTTCTGACGGATCTGAGGGCCTTCGTCTCGGATCTTGCCAGCAGGGCCTGACTTAAAGACCCGTCCCGGAACCTTGGGGCATGCCCCCGCCGGCGCTTCGGCGGGGGCTTCCCAGCACCCCGATGAAGGTCTAGCGGCGCCCCATGGCAACGCCCGCCCCAGAGACGACACCGCCCGCAGCAAATGCTGCGCCACAGGCGGGTGCACTTGCCGCCCTTGTGCTCGGCTCGGCCCTGCTGGCCTTCGGGCCGATGCTGGTCCGCCTGTCAGACAGCGGGCCGGTGGCCTCGGCCTTCTGGCGCATGGCGCTTGCGGCCCCGGTCCTCGTGCTTGCCGCCGTCATCCTCAACCGGCGGGAATCCGCCCCCTTGCGCGCCGGCCAGCTGCCGCTTGGCCTCGCCTTCATCGCGGGCGCCTTCTTTGCAGCCGATCTCACGGCATGGCATTCCGGAATCATGCGCACCACCAGCGCCAATGCGACGCTCTTTGCCAACACCACGGCCTTCATGCTGGCGGGCTGGGCGATCCTGTCCGGGCATGAGCGGCCCGGCGGCGCGCGACTGGCGGCACTGGCGCTGGCGGCGGCAGGGGCGCTTCTGCTGTTCGGAACCTCGGCCAGCGTCAGCCCCCAGAACCTGGCCGGCGACCTTCTCAGCCTTCTCGCCGCAGCCTTCTACACCGGGTACCTGATGGCGGTCATGCGGCTCCGGGGGCGCTTTTCAACGCTCACCGTGCTTGCCATGTCCACCTTGTCGAGCACGCTTCTGCTTCTGCCGGCAGCCCTCATCGAGCCAGCCCCCTTCTTTCCGCGGGACTGGCGGCCCGTCATCGGCCTTGCGCTCTCCAGCCAGCTCGTCGGCCAGGGGCTGATGGTCTTCGCCAGTGGCCGGCTTCCGGCCTTCATCGTCGGGCTCGGGCTGCTGGTGCAGCCGCTGGTGTCGGCCGCTGCCGGCTGGATCGTCTTCAACGAGCGGCTCGGCCCGCTGGAGATGCTGGGCGCGGCCCTGGTCGCCATCGCCCTCGTGCTGGTCCGGCGCTGAGCCTGTTGCGGATGATGCTCCACCGGGCGTAGTGATTGCCCATGGACCGCAGAACCTTTGTCGCGGCAGGCCTTGCCTCCGCCCTCCCCCTCATCCCGGCGTCCCATGCCCTTGCAGCTTCCGGAAAGGCTTCCATGATCCCTCCTGTCGCCCGTGTCGGCACCGATGTGGTCGAGCGCCACGGCATGACCCTGCCCGATCCCTATGCCTGGCTGCGCGACAGGTGCTATCCGAAGGTCGAGGACAAGGAGATCCTTGCCCATCTGAACGCCGAAAACGCCTATTTCGAAGAGCGGATGAAACCGCATTCGACAATGGTGGAGGCGATCTTCGAAGAGCTTAAGGGCCGGGTGAAGGAGGATGATTCAAGCGTTCCCTACCCCGATGGCGATTTTCTCTACTGGTGGGCCTTCGAAACCGGCGGCCAGTATCGCAACTGGTACAGGAAGCCGCGCACCGGCCAGGGTGAAGGCGAAAACGGGGGGGAGGCCAGGCTGATCCTGTCGGAGCCCGCGCTGGCCGAAGGCAAGGACTATTTCCGCCTCGGTGCCTTTGCCGTTTCCCCGGATGGCAGGCTGCTCGCCTATTCGACCGACACTTCGGGCGCAGAGCGGTTCACCATCGTCATCCGTGACCTCGCCACCGGGGAGGACATCGAGACGGTCACCACCGAATCCATCGGCCAGATCGCCTGGACGGCGGATTCGAAAGGCCTTGCCTGGGCGCAGGCATCGGCCGAGTGGCGGCCCACCAGGGCCTGGCTGCACCGCCTCGGAGAGAAGGAAGACCGCCTCCTCCACGACGAGAAGGAAGCGGGCTATTGGGTATCCGTCTCGAAAACGCAGGATCGCAGCCAGATCCTCGTCACCGCCTCCATGGCAACCACGACGGAAATCCGCCTGCTTGACGCCGCCAGTCCGGCAGCGCCCCTGCGGCTGGTGAAACCGCGACAGAAGGATGTGCGCTATTCGGTGGATGCGCGCGGCGACACGCTGTTCGTGCTGGCAAACGACGAGCATGTGAACTTCCGGCTGGCGACCGCCCCGCTTGCCGATCCCGGCCGCTGGACAACGCTGATCCCCGGCTCGGACCGTGTGTATCTTACGGGAGCCACCGCGTTTTCCAGCTATCTGGCCATAGAGGAACGGCTGGACGGCCTCGACCAGATCCGGCTGATCTTCCCCGATGGAAAGGAGCGGCGCATCCGCTTTCCCGAGGCAAGCTACACGGCATCGCTCGGCACCAATGCCGAGCCCGACGCGCCGGCGCTCAGGCTTTCCTATGCCTCGATGGTCACGCCGGCGACGGTTCATGACTATGTCGTGGCCGAAGACCGGCTCGTCACCCGCAAGGTGCAGGAAATCCCCTCGGGCTATGATCCTTCCCGCTATGCGACGGAACGGCTGATGGCCCCGGCGCGCGACGGAACGCTGGTGCCGGTCTCGGTTGTCTACCGCAAAGGTTACCCGAAGGACAGCTCCCGCCCGCTCCACGTCTATGGCTATGGCGCCTATGGTTATGCCGTGCCGCCGGGCTTCTCGGCATCGCGGCTCAGCCTGCTGGATCGCGGCTTCGCCTTCGCCATCGCCCATATCCGCGGCGGCGACGACATGGGCTATCAATGGTATCTGGACGGCAAGCTGGACAAGCGCGCCAACAGCTTCAACGATTTCATCGATGTCACGAAGTTCCTGCACACGCAGGGCTTCGGCCGGCCCGGCTTCACCTCGGCGAGCGGCGGCTCGGCCGGAGGCTGGCTGATGGGCGTGGTGGCCACGCAGGAACCGGCGCTGTGGCGCGCCATCGTCGCCCATGTGCCCTTCGTGGACATTGTGAACACCATGCTTGATGAAAGCCTGCCGCTTACGCCCGGCGAATGGCCGGAATGGGGCGACCCGCGCACCGATGCGGAGGCCTTCAGGCGGCTCGCGGCGCTCAGCCCCTATGATCAGGTGAAGGCGCAGGATTATCCCGCCATGCTGGTGACGGCCGGGCTGAACGACCCGCGCGTCACCTATTGGGAGCCGGCGAAATGGGTTGCCCGCCTGCGCGCCACCAAGACCGACGACAATCTGCTGCTGCTGAAGATGAACATGGGCGCGGGCCATGGCGGCAAGTCCGGCCGGTTCGAATCCCTGCGCGAAGTGGCGGAGGAATATGCTTTCCTGCTCGCCGCCTATGACGGGCAGGCGAAGCAATGACGGCCCTGCCCTTCCGGCTGGCGATCACGCCGGAAGCGGCGGACATTGACGAGCTCGGCCATGTGAACAACGCCGTCATCGTGCGCTGGCTGCAGGAGGTGGCGACCCGCCACTGGGCTGCAGCCGCCACGCCCGAAGATCAGGCGCGCTTCTTCTGGGTCGTCTCCCGCCACGAGATCGACTATCTGAAGCCCTGCCTTCCGGCTGAGGTGCTGGTGGCCGAAACATGGGGCGAAAACCCGCGCGGCGCCCGCTTCGACCGCTGCACGCGCATGATCGGGCCGGATGGCAGGACACGGGTGAACGCCCGCACCACATGGGTGCTCATGGATCAGGAACTCGAACGCCCGGCACGGGTGCCGAAAAGCATCGCCGACGTTTTCCTGATGCCGGCGCCTTCCTGAAAAGCTGAGCCGCCCTTCCGTCAAAGGCCGGATCAGTCGGCGACGAGGGCCTTTTCCGCCATGCTGGCGGCCACGCTGCCGGGTGCGGCCTTCACCACCATCGCCCAGACCTTTCGCGCCGTTTCCGGGTCACCATTGGCCATGGCGATATTGCCCTGCTCGAACATGATGTCGGGATCTGTGGGGGCAAGGGTCGATGCGCGGCTGATCTCGCGGCTGGCGCGGCCCATGTCGCCTTCGCGACGGGCAAGGGCTGCCGAAAGCATCCAGGCAAGCGGGTCTTCGTTATTCAGGGAAAGCGCACGATCGAGATCGGTGCGCGCCTTTGCCAGATCGCCGGCATCGGCATGGGCGCGTGCACGATCGACATGCAGCGCCGCCGAGCGCATCGGCGCGAATTCGCCCGCGCTCACGATTGCGGTGGAGAAATGGCGGATGGCGGCTTCGCCGTCGCCAGCCAGAAATGCTGCGTTTCCGGCCTGCCCCCAGAAGTCGGCGGCCTGCGGGGCCTTTTGCGCCTCGGCGGCATGCGCGGCCTTCACCAGCGTTGCGGCAGCCTCGGCATAGCGCTGCTGGTGCAGCTGGGCCAGCGCCTGACAGTGACGCGCCGGCAGCCCGCCGCCAAGGCCCTGCCATTCCCGTGCGAACTGCTCGGCTTTTGCGGCATCGGCCTCGATCGCGCGCACGCAGCCATCATAGCGCTTGCGATCGAGGGCTGGATCGAGCGGGCCGGTCTGCCCGGCAAGGGCAGGCGCCGCCAGAATGAGTGCAAGCGCGGGAATGGCAAGACGAAGCATCATGGCAGCAGGCTTTCGAGCGTGCGGAACAATAGCGCCAGATCGGACGGAGCCGAAAGGCGGTGATCGCCACCCTTTACAAGGGTGAGCTGAACATCGGCTGATCGAAGCCGGGCCATCAGGCTGCGCGAAACCTCCCATGGCACGTCGGCGTCGTCTTCTCCGTGCAGCAGGCGCACGGGGCAATCCAGGCCGATCGCGCCATCGAGAAGAAGCGCACCCTCGGCATCTTCCAGCAGCGCGCGGCTGTAGCGATAGGGGCTGTCGGCATAGGCGCTGGGCCGCTCGATGAAACCCTGGTGGGCCAGGCGCTCGACATCTTCGGCCGTGCGCTCCAGCCCCCAGAGGGTGAAATCGGGCGCGGCGGCAATGCCCACCAGCGCCCGGATGCGCGACGGCTCGGCAAGGGCCAGATGCAACATGACCCAGCCGCCCATTGACGAGCCGACGGGAAGCAGCGGGCCGGGCGCCAGCGCATCGGCCACGGCCTTCGCATCGGCAGCCCAGCGGCGGATGCCGCCCTTGTCGAAATCCCCGCCGGACTGGCCGCAGCCGGAATAATCCAGCAGCAGGCAGGCGCGGCCGGTGCGTGCCGCCCAGCCCAGCAGCGCCTCGGCCTTCGTTCCGCTCATGTCGGACATGTAGCCGGGCAGGAACAGGATGGTCGGGCCATCGCCGGGCTGATGACGCGCGGCAAGGCGCACGCCATCGCCGCGATCCACCATCACGACAGGGGGAATCTTGCTCATGCTTCCCTTCTAGCGTCAGGCGGGGGTTTGCGCGACCGCGCGACAGCGGTTATTTTGCCCGGATGATCGCGCGCGGCATGCTGGCGTTTCTGGCGCTTTTCGCCCTCCTTCTGGGCGGTGTTCACGCCCATGCCACGTCCATAATCTCGCCCATGATCTCGCCCATGGTCACACCCATGTCGCAGGCCGGGACCGCCACGGCACAGGCAGGCATGGACCACGCGGCCTGCCACGCGGCAGAGGCCGCCGCCACGGATACCGCAGATGGCGACAGCCGCCAGGGCTGCTGCCCGGATGGATGCAGCGGCCTTTGCGCCCCTGTCGCCGCCATTCCGCCCATGACGGCCGAAGAGCAATTTACCGCCATCCTCATGCCCCATGCCCGGATGGCGTCTTCCGGCATGCCGCTGGCTGCCCCCGAAGGGCCTGAGCGCCCCCCGAGACCCGAGGCCTGACCGCCGCCCGCATCGATGCGGGCAGGTTCCGGTTGGACCAGAGGATAATTTACCATGAAGATCATGCTGGCGGCGATGGCCGCCTTGCTGCTCCCGTGGGCAGGCGCCGGGGCACGCCCCGTCTCCTACCCGGGCGGCATGACCCTGATGCAGGAACTGGACCCGATGATGGCATCCGCCCTGCTGCACATATCCCCGACACGCCATTATTCACTCGGCGGCCGCCTGCTGCGCATGCGCGAGGAAGGCTGGACACTGGCCGGCGCTCAGGCAACCTGGCTTGCCCGGCGCTGGAACATGCCGGCAGCGCAGGCCAACATCTACATTGCCGGTCTGGCTGGCGGGGCCTGGAAAGACGGCGGCGCCCTGCGGCCGGCAGGTTTCCTGGAAGCCCAGGCCGACTGGGAAAACCGGCGCCTGATGGTGATGGGCATGGCCCGTATCACCCATGCCGAAGGCATCAGCACCTCAGACATGCAGATGGCCCGGCTGGGCTTCGCCCCCTACGAAGGCGATTATGGCGACATGCACCTGTGGCTCTTCGCGCAGGTCCGCCGCCAGTCCTCCGGGCATGATGAAATCCAGCCAGCCGCTGTTGCCCGCATCTTCTACCGCACGCTTCTCGTCGAGGCAGGCGTCACCGACCGTGGCGGCCTCATCCTCAACAGCGTGTTCCGTTTCTGAAAGGATTTCCGATGAAAAAGCTTGTGATCGCCCTGTTGATCGCCCCCGCCCTCGCCATCGCCGCACCAGCCCTTTCGGCACCGGCCGCGCAGATGGTCACCGTGAAGGTGAGCGGGCTGGTGTGCGATTTCTGCGCACGCTCCGTGGAGGCAATGATGAAGAAGCGTGCCGATGTGGCCGGCGTCCATGTCGATCTCGACAAGGGAGAAGTGCATCTGTCCCTGAAGGAAGGCGCCGCCCTCGATGACGGGACGCTGACGAAGCTCATCACCGACAGCGGCTACACAGTCACCGCCATCGAGCGGGCGAAGCGGCCATGACAGGCGGCTTCTCCCCGCGCGACACGCTGGCGCCGACCCTCAGCCTGTTCGCCAGCCTGTCCACGCTGCTGTGCTGCGCTCTGCCCGCCCTTCTCGTCACGCTGGGCCTCGGCGCAGTGCTGGCCGGGCTGGTCTCGGCCGCGCCCTGGCTGGTGGAGCTGAGCCGCCACAAGGTCTGGCTCTTCACCGGATCAGGCCTTCTGCTTCTGGGCGCCTTCCTGGTGCAGCGGCGTGCGGCAAGGCTTCCCTGCCCGGCAGACCCTGCCAGGGCGGCCGCCTGCCAGCGGCTTCGGGCGCTTTCAGCCGTGACGATGGGGCTTTCGGCCGCCATCTGGGTGATCGGCTTCTTCTTTGCCTTTCTCGCCGCCGACCTCCTTCTATAAGGGCGGCATGATTCGCGACCCCCTCGAAGCATTGCGTTCTCTGTTCGGCTTCGAGGGGTTCCGCGGCCCGCAGGCAGAGGTGATCGCCGACGTGATGGCGGGCCGTGACGTCGCGCTGGTGATGCCGACAGGGGCCGGCAAGTCGCTCTGCTACCAGATCCCGGCCATCTGCCGCCCCGGCTGCGGCATTGTCGTGTCGCCGCTCATCGCCCTGATGGCGGATCAGGTGCGCGCCCTTTCGCTTGCCGGGGTGCGCGCGGCAGCGCTGAACAGCCAGTCCGGAGACAGCACGGAAACCGTCCGCGCCTTTCGTGCCGGCGAGCTCGACCTTCTTTATGTCGCGCCCGAGCGGGCGGCGATGGAGGGCTTTCGCGCACTGGTGCGGCAGGCGCCCGTCAGCATCGTCGCGATCGACGAGGCGCATTGCGTCAGCCAGTGGGGCCATGATTTCCGCCCCGATTACCGCCGCCTGAAGGATCTGGCCGACCTTCTGCCCGGCGTGCCGCGCATGGCGCTGACAGCGACGGCCGACGCCATGACCCGGGCCGACATCTGCGACCAGCTCGGCATTTCGCCTGAAAGGCTGAAGGTCGCCGGCTTCGACCGGCCCAACATCCGCTATGGCGCGGAAGGCAAGCGTCGCCCGGCCGAGCAGGTGACGGCCTTCGTCAAGGCGCAGGGGCCGGTTGCCGGCATCGTCTATTGCCAGACCCGCGCCGAAACCGAGCGCATGGCTGCTCATCTCGAAGCCGCCGGCTGTCCTGCGCTTGTCTATCATGCCGGGCTTCCGGGCGAGACGCGGGCCGAAAACCAGAAGCGCTTCCAGCGCGCCGAACATGCCGTGATGTGCGCGACGGTCGCCTTCGGCATGGGGATCGACAAGCCCGACATCCGTTTTGTCGCCCACCTCGGCCTGCCGAAATCGATCGAGGCCTATTATCAGGAAACCGGCCGCGCCGGGCGTGACGGCCAGCCCGCCGAAGCCCGTCTCTTCTGGGGCCCGCAGGATGTGACGCTCGCCCGCCAGCGGATCAACGAGGGCGAAGCCGACGAGACGCGCAAGGCGCATGAGCTGCGGCAGCTGGCGAAGATGGCCGCCTGGGCGGAAACGCTCGGTTGCCGCCGCGTGCCGCTGCTCATCCATTTCGGGGAAGCAGACCCTAAGCCCTGCGGCAATTGCGACAACTGCCTCGAACCGCCGGCAACGCTCGACGTGACGGAAGAGGCGCGCAAGCTGCTGTCGGCTGTCTATCGCACCGGCCAGATGTTCGGCCTGCAGCATGTGGCGAAGGTGCTGCGCGGCGTGCCGGATGACCGCATCGGGCAATTAGGCCATGACAGCTTGGGTGTCTTCGGCATCGGCACGGGCCTTGCGGACAGCCAGTGGATGAAGCTGGGCAGGCTGCTGGAAGCCCATGGGGCGCTGGCGCGCGACCTGGGCCATGGCGGCCTGCGGCTGACGGCGGAAGCGCGGCCGATCCTGCGCGGCGAGGAACCGGTGCATGTGCGCGCGGCCGACTGGGCACCCGAGCGCCGCCGCCGCGCCGCCACCGCCGAGACCACCGAAAGCCTGCCGCCTGAGGACAAGGCGCTGTTCGAGGCGCTGCGCGGCTGGCGCCGGAAACTGGCCGACCAGGAGGATGTGCCGGCCTTCGTGGTGCTGAACGATGCAACCCTGCGCGCCATCGCCGCCCGCCGCCCGGCAGACAGGGCCGCCCTGCGCGACGTGCCCGGGATCGGCGCCGTGAAGATCGAGCGCTTCGGTGACGCCATCCTCGACCTGGTGGAGGCCGCAGGCTGAGCGAACAGGGAGGCCTGCTTCCCTATAGAAGCAGGCCTCGTTCAGTTCTTCATGACAGCATTTCGGGAATGAATCAGGCGATGGCGTGCCGGCGACGGCGCAAGCCGGCCCCCACCATTCCGAAACCTGCAATCATCATGGCCCAGGTCGCTGGCTCAGGAATGCCGGGTGTGGCCTGCCCACGCACAACCCAGGTTTCGGCAAGCGGGTCGGATCCGTTGGACGTGATGCCATACCCATAATCGAACAGATATCCCGATGGCTGAACGCCAACGACCGGGCTGTTCGGATAGTCCGGATCTCCATAGTCGCAGTGGCTGTGAACCGTACTGAACCAGGCCGACGCGCATTTGAAGCTGTCGGCGGTTCCGAAGTCGAACACTGTCGGACGCGCGAGGAACTCGTCATAGGTCGGGAAGCGCCAGCCCTGGGTGGACTGGTAGGTCATGTCCACGACTCCGCAGGAATCGCCATAGGCGGCGCAAGGCGCGGCCCAGGCCCAGTCAAGCCCGCCGAAGCTGATGTAATTGTCCTCCGGCACCGGCGCATTGATGAGCGCATGTGCCGGAACTGCGGCTGTGGCAGCAGCAAGGGCAGCGGCTGCAAGCAGAAGATGCGTTTTCATTCTGTCACCCTCTCCATCACTCAGGGTGTGGCCCGGGCTGAGCCGCACGGCAATTGCCATGCATCAAACATGCCAATTCAAGCGCAGGCATAAGCCACTGCAATGGAATGGAAAGACCGGGTGTGAGAAACTGCTTTTGTAAGCTCCACCGACATGACCAGCCATGTACGCCGTAAATACTGGCGACAATGATGGCGACAATGCCGGCGACAATGCCGGCGGGGGGGGATTCGACACCCCGGCCACAGCGTAAGGTTGCCGGGATACCGGGCAGGGCTTCTGTTGCCGCCGATGGCCTAGCGGCGGCGCTTGCCTTTTTCCTCGTCGAACAACTGGGCAAGCTGGTCGACGATGGCGCCGCCAAGCTGCTCTGCATCCATGATGGTGACGGCGCGCCGGTAATAGCGGGTCACGTCATGGCCGATGCCGATGGCGATCAGCTCGACCGGGCTTTTCGTTTCGATGCCATCGATCACCTGGCGCAGATGGCGTTCGAGATAATTGCCGCTGTTGACCGACAGCGTGCTGTCGTCGACGGGAGCGCCATCCGAAATCACCATCAGGATGCGCCGGTCCTCCGGTCGGGCCAGCAGGCGGTTATGTGCCCAGAGCAGCGCTTCGCCGTCTATGTTTTCCTTCAGCAGCCCTTCGCGCATCATCAGGCCAAGGTTGCGCCGGGCGCGCCGCCACGGGGCATCGGCCTGCTTGTAGATGATGTGCCGCAGGTCGTTCAGGCGACCGGGCTTTGCCGGCCTGCCATTCGCCAGCCATTTTTCCCGTGACTGGCCGCCCTTCCAGGCACGGGTGGTGAAGCCCAGAATCTCCGTCTTCACGGCGCAGCGTTCCAGCGTGCGGGCGAGAATGTCAGCCGAAATGGCGGCGATCGAAATGGGCCGGCCGCGCATCGAGCCGCTGTTGTCGATCAGGAGCGTCACGACCGTGTCGCGGAACTCGGTGTCGCGTTCGAACTTGTAGCTGAGCGCATGTTCGGGGCTGATGACCACACGCGTGAGGCGTGCGGTATCGAGCAGGCCCTCCTCCAGATCGAAGTCCCAGCTTCGGCTCTGCTGCGCCATCAGGCGGCGCTGCAACCGGTTGGCCAGCTTGGTGACAGCCCCCTGCAGGCTGACGAGCTGCTGGTCGAGATAGCCACGCAACCGTGTCAGTTCCTCGGCGTCGCAGAGTTCCTCCGCCGTGATCACCTCGTCGAACTCGGTCGTCCAGGCCTTGTAGGCGAAATCCTGCGGCAGCTTCGATTCCGGCAGATTGGGCCGCCAGGGCATCATGCCCTCGTCGCCCTCGTCCCCCAGCCCGTCGTCGGCTTCCATCTCGGACTCCGTCTCGACTTCGCGGGTCTCGCTGTCGGATTCGCTTCCTTCCTGCTCCTCCGTCCGGGTCTCCGAGGAATCCGTGGCGCTGGATGCGTCGCTGTCGTCGCTGCTTTGGCTGTCGCCCTTCTGCTCCTCTTCGCCCTCCTCGCCCTCGGGCTCCTGCTCTTCCTCGGCGGGATTGTCGGGATTGTCGGCAAGGCCGAGGTCATGAAGCACGCGGACGAAGGCGTCGGCAAAGGCCTGCTGGTCGTCGGATGCGCCGGCAAGCGCATCGAGATGGGGGCCGGCCACCTCCTCGATCTGCTCGCGCACCATGTCCACGCCGGCCTTTGCCGAAGACGGCGGCGACTCGCCCGTCAGCCGCTCGCGCACCAGCAGGCCGACAGCAGTTGCCATCGGCACTTCCTCGGGCGTGCGGGCGCGGGCGATCGGGTCCGTGCGCATGCGCATCTCGAGCATGCGGCCAAGGTTGATGGCGACACCGGCCATATCACGGCCGCCAACCGCCTCGATCCGCGCCTGTTCGGCGGCGTTCAGCATTTCGCGTGCAAGGCCCGGGCCGACGGCAACCGACGCATGGGCGGCAGGGTCGTGCAGGCGGCGGCGAAGGGCGAAGCTGTCGGCCCAGCCACGGGCCTCGGCGGCCTGCTCGGCCGTCAGGGCGCGGCTGGGCTGGGGCACGCGCGCCTGGTCGCCATGGCAACTGGGCTTGTCGGCCGTGTAGGCCAGCTCGAACTCGGGCCGGCGGCCGAGCGCGCGCATGCTGGCTGCCAGAGCCTGGCGGAAATCCTCGATCGGATTGGGTTCAGACATGGCCAAGCCTTAGCGCAGGGAAGCCCATGCTTGCACCAAGCATTTTTGACGCTTCCCCGCGTCGGGCGAAGGGCGTGAAGCAAAAGCGGGAAAATCGCCCCCGCACGGGAAGCGTCGCATCGCCACAGGGCAAGACGGGGCTCTCAGCGCCCCGGATGATGATATCGGGACGCTCGGCGCGACTGGTCAGCGCGCCTCATCGGAGGAAGCTGGCGCCGGCTTCGCGATCGCGGCGGGCGCATCCTGTGCGGCATAGGCCGGGCTGTTGCTTGCCGTGGCGGCAACCGAGATGGCGAGAACGGAACCCGTCAGCAGCGTGCAGATGTTGATGGTCATGCGAACCCTTCCTGCAGATTGTTCATTCTGTTCTGCAATGTCTTTGTTTTTTGCATTTTTTATGTTCGTTAACAGCTCAGGCCAACACTCTTGTTCAATGCCCATCAATTTTGCGAGGTACCGTTACCCATTCGCCACAGGCCGAAAAGCCGCTAGCACGAAAGCGGGAGACGAAAGGCCGCACCAGCAGGGGGAGAGCGGATGCCTGCCGGAAAGACAGCCATGACCATGGGTGACAAACGCCCCGGCGTCGCAGCAAGGGCCACCCGGCTTGTTCTGCGAATCGCCATTCTTTTCCTCCTGCTGCTGATGGTGGCAGCCCTTGCCGCATGGTGGCACCTCGGCCGCAGCCTGCCCCGGCTGGAAGGCGAGCTGGGCATGGCCGGGCTTTCGGCCCCTGCCAGAATATCCCGCGATTCCAATGGTGTCGTCACCATAGAGGCGCGGAACCGCGCCGATGCCGCGCGGGCGCTCGGCTTTGTGCACGGGCAGGAACGGCTGTTCCAGATGGACACGCTGCGACGGCTGGCAGCCGGCGAACTTTCGGAGCTGATGGGCGACACGACCGCCGATATCGACCGGCGCGTGCGGCTGCACCGCTTCCGTGCAAGGGCGCGCGCCATGGTGGCGGCCATGCCGGCAGAGGACCGGGCTCTCCTCGACAGCTATGTGGCGGGCGTGAACCAGGGCCGCGCGGCGCTTGGCGCCCTGCCCTATGAATATCTCCTCCTTCGCGCCCGGCCCGAAGCGTGGACAGCCGAAGACAGCATCCTCGCAGTCTTTGCCATGTATCTGAATCTGCAACCGGCAACGCCGCAACGCGAACTGGATCGCGCCCGCGCGGCAAAGGCGCTTGGGGATGGCATGGCGGCCTTCCTCTACCCCGTGACCACCGGGCTGGACGCCCCCATTGACGGCAGCCGGCTCAGCCCGCCGCCGCTTCCGGCGGCCGTGATGCCGATGAAAATGCCGCCAGCCACCGCTACGCCGCTCGATGTGCGGCTTCCCGAGGTCGTCGGATCCAACAACTGGGCCGTCGGCGGCGCACTCACGGCAAGCGGCGCGGCCCTTGTCGCCAATGACATGCACCTCGGCCTCGACGTGCCGTCCATCTGGTTCCGCGCCCGACTGATCGTGGGCAGCCGCGCCGGTGATGATGCCTTCATGGATGCCAGCGGCGTCACCCTGCCGGGCACGCCCTTCATCGTCACCGGATCAAACGGCCACATCGCCTGGGGCTATACCAACAGCTATATCGACACGTCGGACGCCGTGGTGATCGAATGGGTCGACAAGACCGCCGGCCTCTATCGCGTGCCTGGCGGCACCGCCCGCATCGAAAGCCTGGACGAGCGCCTGTGCATCCGGGATGCCTGCGAGATCCTGACGGTGCGGGAAACGATCTGGGGCCCGATCGTTGCCGAGGATGCATTTGGCCGCAGCATCGCCATGCGCTGGACGGCGCACCAGCCCGATGCCGTGCGCCTCGGCAGGGCGCTGGCGCTGGAACGGGCGCGCAGCGTTGCCGAAGCCATTGCCATCGCGCAGACATCGGCCATTCCGCAGCAGAACTTCACCGTCGGCGACGCCCTCGGCAACATCGGCTGGACCATCATCGGCCAGGTGCCGAAGCGCTATGGATTCGACGGGCAGCAGGCGGTGAGCTTCGCTGACGGCTCGAAGGGCTGGGATGGCCTGCTGACGCCGGCCGAAACGCCTGCCGTCATCAACCCGCCCGGCCACCGCATCTGGACCGCGAACAGCCGCGTGATGGGGGGCGAGGCCTTCGAAAGGCTTGGCGATGGCGGCTATGACAGCGGCGCCCGCGCCGGCCGCATCCGGGACCTGCTGATGGCCCGGGACCGTTTCGGCCCGGCCGATTTCCTCGCCATCCAGCTGGATGACAAATCCACCCGCAACATGTTCTGGCAGCAGCTTATGCTGGCCGAGCTTCGCAAGCGGCCTGCGCAGGCGCGGCTTTCGGCGATGGTCGCCCCTGTCGAGGCCTGGGGCGAGCATGCGCGCCCGGATTCCGCCGGCTACAGGATGGTGCAGCTTTTCCGGCAGACGCTGGTGGAAGGGCTTTACGAGGCATGGCTCGGCCAGCCGCCCGAAGGTTCGGGCCGGAAGACATGGGCTCCGTCCCAGGCGGAAGGCCCGGCCCGCCGCCTGCTGACGGAACGACCGGCCGCCCTGGTCCCGCCAGGACATGCCGGCTGGGACGATTTTGTCGAAAAGGCGCTGCTGAAGGTTGCCGAAGACATCGCGCGCGAGGCTGGCGGCGACCCCGCACGCTATCGCTGGGGCGATGTGGCGGTGGCGGGCGTTTCCCACCCGCTGGCAAGGGCGATCAGGCCGCTCGGCTGGCTGGTAAACCCGAAGGAACGGGAAGTGCCTGGAGACCGGACGACGGTGCGCGCGCAGGCGCCTGGCTTCGGTGCGTCCGAGCGCTTCACCGTATCGCCCGGGCGGGAAGCCGAAGGGCTGTTCCACATGCCCGGGGGCCAGGCATCCAACCCGCGCGCGCCCTATTATCTGGCTGGCCACGCAGATTGGGTCGAAGGCCGCGCAACGCCCTTCCTGCCCGGGCCGGCACGCTGGACGCTGGACCTGAAACCCGCCGCGGGCGCACCTGCGCCGCGCGGCTAAGCTGCGGCCCTATTTGCGGGCGCGGGAGACGACGCTTTCGGGCAGTTCCTCGCCGAAGACGCGTTGGTAATATTCGGCGACGATGCCACGCTCGGCCTCGTCGCAGCGGTTCAGGAAGCTGACCCGGAAGGCGAAGCCGACATTCTTGAAGATGTCGGCGTTCTGCGCCCATGTAAGGACCGTGCGCGGCGACATGACAGTGGAGATGTCGCCGGCAATGAAGCCCTGGCGGGTCATGTCGGCCACCTTCACCATGTTGGCGATGATCTTCTGGCCCTGCTCGGTCTGGAAGGCCGGGGATTTCTTCAGGATGATCCCCGTTTCCGTTTCGGCCGGCAGATAGTTCAGCGTGACCACGATGTTCCAGCGGTCCATCTGGCCCTGGTTGATCTGCTGGGTGCCGTGATAGAGGCCGGAGGTATCTCCGAGGCCGACCGTGTTGGCCGTGGCGAACAGCCGGAAATATTTGTTCGGGCGGATAACGCGGTTCTGGTCGAGGAGGGTCAGCTTGCCCTCCACTTCCAGCACGCGCTGGATGACGAACATCACGTCCGGCCGGCCGGCGTCATATTCGTCGAACACCAGGGCGGTTGGAGTCTGCAGCGCCCAGGGCAGGATGCCTTCGCGGAATTCCGTTACCTGCTTGCCGTCGCGCAGGACGATGGCGTCCTTGCCGATGAGGTCGATGCGGCTGATGTGGCTGTCGAGGTTGATGCGGATGCACGGCCAGTTGAGGCGTGCGGCCACCTGCTCGATGTGGGTGGATTTTCCCGTGCCGTGATAGCCCTGCACCATCACCCGGCGGTTATAGGCGAAGCCTGCAAGGATCGCGAGCGTGGTGTCCGGATCGAACATGTAGTTCGGATCGAGGTCGGGCACGCGCTCGTCCGCCTCGGAGAAGGCGGGAACCTTCATGTCGACGTCGACACCGAAGATCTCGCGGGCGTCGACCATCAGGTCGGGCTCGGTCATCTTCATGGGCGGGTGGCGATCGGTATCGGCGGACAGGTTGAGAGAAGTCATGCCAGCATCGCTAGCGCCATGCACGCCGGTATCGCAAGTGCCAAAGCAACGCAGAGGGCCTCATCCTTGCGGGAGGGTCCGACCATCAGGAACAGTCATTGCTGGCCTTCGCCATGATCGCGCCGGCGATGGTTAACTTGCCGGCCCCGCGCGTCCACGTGTCGGGAATCTTTACAGATGCGATGATGAGAGATATCGCAAGTCATTGATATTCAGGAATATGCCGCTTTGGCATGGGACTTGCATGAGCTTCTTACGCAACGCCTGAGTTGCTTGTGGAGGTTTATATGATCCGTACCCTGAAACTGGCGGCCGCAGCCGCCGTCCTGTCCGCCGGCCTGATGGCCGCCCCCGCGAGCGCGATGACGACCATCACCTTCGCGCAATTCTTCCAGGCTCCCGGTGGCGAGCTTAATCCGTTCAACCACGTCGGTGGCGACGGTGGCGCAACGCTGAACGCCGAACTGCCGACCGTCTTCGCCGTCCTCGATTTCGGCCCGCTCGGCATCTATTCGGCCGATCTCACACTGAACGCGTCCTCGTCCGGCCAGGTCATCGACACCGGCCCGCAGTTCGAACAGACCGGCTGGAGCGGCGTTCTCAACTTCACCGATGGCGCCATCAACGTACTGACGGTGAACTTCACCAGCGGCGTGCTCAACGTCAGCAAGGATCCGCAGAACCAGTCGGCGAGCCTCGTCGTCTCGGGCCTGTGCGGCAGCTCGCTCTGCTACTCGTCCGACGTTCTGGCGGTTGCCGACCTCGTCGTGAACAACTTCGCCCTCAGCTTCTCCGGCGTCGAGAACTACACCGACGTCGGCGGCAACTGGATGGCGGCTGGCACCGGCACCTTCGCCGGCGCCGTTCCCGAGCCCCAGACCTGGGCGCTCCTGATCGCCGGTTTCGGCATGGTCGGCTTCGTTGCCCGCCGTCGCCGCATGTCGGTCGTCAGCGCCTGACACCCCGGGGGTTCGGATTACCGGACATGAGCTGCCGGGCCTCGAAAGGGGCCCGGCAGTTTTTTTGCGCATCACGAACACCGGCCTGAACAGGCTGCGGGCTTGCAAGCCCGGCGCCGCCGCGCAACAGATGCGCCATGCAACTTTCCGATTGCCATAATGTGTCGGACTTCCGGGCGCTCGCCCGCAAGCGGCTGCCCTACCCCGTGTTCCACTATATCGACGGCGCCGCCGACGACGAGATCACAAAGGGGCGAAACAGCGCCGCCTTCGACAGCTGCGACCTCGTGCCGAATGTGCTGGCGGGCGTGGCGGATGTCGACATGTCCACCACCATCATGGGCAAGCGGGTGTCGATGCCGCTTTTCCTGTCGCCCACGGCGCTTCAACGCCTGTTCCACTGGGAAGGCGAGCGTGCCGTCGGTCGCGCCGCCTCGGCCTTCAACACTTGGTTCGGCATTTCCAGCCTCGCCACCGTCAGCCTCGAGGAAATCGGGGCAACGGTCACGGCGCCGAAAATGTTCCAGCTTTATGTCCACAAGGACGAGGGGCTGAACCGGGAGCTTATCAGCCGCGCCCGTGATTCCGGTTTCGATGCCCTGACGCTGACGGTCGATACCATCGTCGGCGGCAACCGGGAGCGCTGCCTCAGAACCGGCTTCACCTCGCCGCCGAAGGTCACGCCCAGGAATGCGCTGAGCTATGCCGCCCATCCCGGATGGACCCTCAACTATCTCTTCCGGGAATCCTTCTCGCTTCCCAACCTCGCCGGCCATCTGGCCGAAGGCTCGCGCGTGGCGATGAGCGTGGGGGACTATTTCACGAAGATGCTCGACCAGTCGCTCGACTGGAAGCGCGCCGAGGCAATCCGCGCCGCCTGGGGGGACCGGCCCTTCTGCCTGAAGGGTGTGATGAGCGTCGACGACGCCCGGCGGGCGATCGACATCGGGGCAAGCGCCATCATGGTCTCGAACCATGGTGGTCGCCAGCTCGATGGCAGCCGCGCGCCCTTCGACCAGCTGACGGAAATCGTGGATGCAGTCGGCGACCGGATCGAGGTGATCTGCGACGGCGGCGTCAGGCGTGGCACCCATGTGCTGAAGGCCCTTGCGGCCGGCGCGACGGCCTGTTCGGGTGGCCGGCTTTATCTCTATGCACTGGCGGCAGCCGGCGAAGCAGGGGTGCACCGCATCCTTTCCCGCCTGCGTGACGAGATCGAGCGCGACATGAAGCTGATGGGCGTGACAAGACCGGACCAGCTCGACCGCTCGCACCTTCGCTGGCGCTGAGGCGCGCCGGCCAGGCCCGGCTCCCGATGCTCAGCCGTTGCGGGCGAAGGTTTCGCTGGCCGTCAGATGGGCGTGCGCTTCCGTCAGCGCGTGAAAGCGCGCCTCATGCTCCCGGCTTCCCATGTTGGCATCGGGGTGGTAGCGGCGGGCCAGCTGGCGGAACTTCGCCTTCACCTCGGCCATGGTCGCGGTTTCGGGCAGCCCCAGCCTGGACAGGGCCTGCCGGTCGGCGCGGCTGAGGCGGCTGGCGGGCGGCCCGCCAGCCATTCCGGCGCGCCAGCGCAGAACGCCCAGCGCATCGACCACCCTGTCCGGCCCTGCGCCATCGCGGCCGAAGGCGTTGTGGGCAAAGGCGCGGGTTTCCCTGTCCCAGTTGGGATAAGGGGTCTGCGCCTGCCAGATGCTGTCCTCGTCCATGCCCTCGAAATAGTTCCAGCGGCTGTTGAACGCGCGCACATGCTCGAGGCAGAAATATTGCCACCGGGGCGGTCCGGACGGATCGGCATAGGCGCTGCCCGGCTTGTGCAGGGGAGCGCGATAATCGCCGGGCTGGTCGCAACCGGGATGCGCGCAGCTGTGCCCGCCCGGAAACGCGCCGCCTCTTGCCTTCATGCCCGTCCTTTCCCTCTGATGGTGATTGATGATGGTGGTTGGCCGGATGGCCCGCGCGGGGTTACATGCCCACAGGAGTGCCCCATATAATGCGGGTTCGCCGGAATTGGAGCGGCAGGACGGGAGTTGGGCATGGGCGTGGTGAAAGACGAGATCGAATTGCGGCTTCGCGAGAATTTCCACCCGCTGAAGCTGGTGGTCAACGACGACAGCGAAAAGCATCGCGGCCATTCCGGCCACGACCCGCGCGGCGAAAGCCATTTTTCCGTGGAAATCGTGAGCGAGGTCTTCCGCGGGATGAACCGGGTCATGCGGCAGCGCGCCGTGAACCGAGCGCTGGCAGACCTTCTTGAAGAGCGCGTGCATGCACTGGCGCTGAAGGCCAGCGCGCCGGAGGATAATGGCTGACCTTTTCGCCGATACCGAAGCCCCGCCCGCACGGGCGCGCGCACCGCTGGCCGAACGCCTGCGCCCCGCCAGCCTCGACGAAGTGGTTGGCCAGCCGCAGCTGATGGGGCCGGATGGCGCCCTTCGGCGCATGCTGGCGTCTGGCTGGCTTCCCAGCCTGATCTTCTGGGGCCCGCCCGGCACCGGCAAGACAACCATCGCCCGCCTGCTGGCCGAAGCCGCGGGCTATCGGTTCGTCGGTGTCTCGGCAGTGATGACCTCGACGGCCGATCTGAAGCAGATCTTCGCCGCAGCGCGCGCCGCACGGGAGCGCACGCTGCTGTTCGTGGACGAGATCCACCGCTTCAACCGCAGCCAGCAGGACGCCTTCCTCGCCCCCATGGAGGATGGAACCATAACGCTGGTCGGCGCGACGACGGAAAACCCGAGCTTCGAGCTGAATGCCGCCATCCTCAGCCGCGCGCAGGTGCTGGTGCTGAACCGGCTGGACGAAACCGCCCTCGATGCCCTGCTGGCCCGCGCCGAGGCGGCCGAAGGCAGGCCGCTGCCGCTGGACCCGGATGCCCGTGCAGCCCTGCTGGCCGGCGCCGATGGCGATGGCCGCTACCTGCTGGGGCAGGCCGAAACCCTGTTCGCCCTGCCCCAGGCCAGTGATCGGCCGGAATGCATGGACCGTGCCGCCATGGCGGCCGTCCTGCAGCGGCGCGTTCCCGTCTATGACAAGGACCGGGACGGTCATTACGACCTCATCTCGGCGCTGCACAAATCATTGCGCGGCTCCGATCCCGACGCTGCCCTCTACTGGCTCACGCGGATGCTGGTCGCTGGCGAGGAGCCACTTTATCTGTTGCGGCGGATGGTGCGCTTCGCCAGCGAGGACATCGGGCTGGCCGATCCGCAGGCGCTGACCATCACGCTGGCCGCAAAGGACGCCTATGATTTCCTCGGCAGCCCGGAAGGCGAACTGGCGATCGTCGAAGCCTGCCTCTATCTTGCCACGGCCCCGAAATCGAATGCGGCCTATGTGGCGGCGAAGCGGGCGATGAAGGCGGCGCGCGATAGCGGCTCGCTGCCGCCGCCCAGGCATATCGTGAACGCGCCCACGCGGCTGATGAAGAACCTGGGGCATGGCAAGGGCTATGCCTATGACCATGACGCCCCCGATGGTTTTTCAGGCCAGGATTACTGGCCCGAAGCCATGGGCCGCCGGCGATTCTACGAACCGACGGGCCGCGGGCGCGAGCGCGCGATCGCCGAGCGCCTGGCCGAGTGGGAGCGTCTGCGCGCCGAGCGCCGGAGATAGACGGCATGAGAGGGAATGAAGGCGGGCGGCCCGGAATGTGCCTGGGTGCATGCCTGTGAATAGCATGCCGGGCCGCCCGCCCTCTGTTCCGCTGGCAGCGCCTCCGACGGGGGAGGCAGAGGCACCGCCTTGGAATGCGGGGGGAAAACAGCGCTTGCGGCAAAAGGTTCCTGCCTTCGCCACTTATGTCGCCATCGACTGGTCGGGCGCGCGCGGTTGCCGCCACCCGGGCATTGCCGTGGCCATGGCCGAAGCCGCTGGCGGCGCGCCGCGCCTGCTGCCACCGCCCGATCCGCGCGGCTGGGCGCGCGCCGCAATGCCCGCACTGCTGGCCGGCATTGGCGGGCCCCTCATGGTCGGCTTCGACTTTTCCTTCGCGCCGCCCTTCGTGAAGCGCGGCGCCTATCTTCCCGGCTTGGAAACCGCGACACATGGGCCGGGCTTCTGGGCCTTTCTCGATGCGCAATGCCCGGACGAGGATCTGGGGGCCGCAAGTTTCACGCAAGGCGTGGCGCGCCCGCATTTCTGGCTGGGCGCGTCGGACGGGCCGAAACGGGATTTCCTCCATTTCCGCGCCTGCGAGGAGGCGTTCAACGCCGCCGGGGGCGGCAAGGCCTCTACCCTGTTCGACTGTGTCGGCGCGGCGCAGGTGGCCAAGGCGAGCCTTTCTGGCATGCGGCTGCTGCACCGCCTGCGCGGCGATTACGCAATCTGGCCCTTCGATCCGCCGGCCGAGCGCATGGTGGTGGAAATCTATACCCGCGCCATGCTGCGCCATGCCGGCGGCCGGGGCCTCAAGATCCGGGATCGCGCGGGGCTCGACGCCGCCCTCCTGGCCTTCGGCAGCCCGCCCTGGCCGGAAGAGCGGCTTCCAGACGATCATGGAACGGATGCCGTGGTGGCGGCGGCCGCCTTGCGGGCCATGGCGCCCGACCCGCGCTGGTGGTCGCCGCCGGGTCTTTCCCCGCTTGTCGCCAGCACGGAAGGCTGGACGTTTGGCATTGGCTGACGGGCAGGCTATGGGCCAGCCGTGAACGCATATCTTCTCGTCGGCATTGGCGGGGCCTTCGGAGCCATGGCGCGCCTGGGCGTTGGCCAGCTCGTGGCGGCCCTTGGCCTTGCCACCCGGCCCTTTCCCATGGCGACATTCGCCGCGAACCTCGCGGGCGGGCTGCTGATGGGCCTGCTGGCAGGCTGGCTTGCCCAGAGGGCCGGGGGAGCACAGGAAAGCCTCAGGCTGTTCCTGGGCGTGGGGATTCTCGGCGGCTTCACCACCTTTTCCACCTTCTCTCTGGAACTGGTGATGATGCTGCAAAGAGGCGCATTTTCTCTGGCCGCACTCTATGCGGCCCTATCCGTGGCATGCGCCACCCTCGCCCTCGGGGCCGGGCTGTGGCTGGCAAGGGGCATCTGGTGAGCCGTGAATATCGCATAGACGCCGAAGACGACGGCATAAGGGTGGACCGCTGGTTCAAGCGCCACCAGCCCGACGTGAGCTTCAACCAGGTGAGCCGCTGGGCCCGCACCGGGCAGCTCCGGCTGGATGGCGCCCGCGTCGGGCCGGGGGACCGGCTGGCCGAAGGGCAGACCCTGCGCGTGCCCCCAGTGGAACCGGCGGCCCTCATGGCGGCGAAGCCCCAGCGCGAGCGCCGGCCGCTGTCGGCCGATGAAATCGATTTCGCGCAGAGCCTCGTCATCCACAAGTCGCGGCACGCGATCGTCATCAACAAGCCGCCCGGCCTTGCCACGCAGGGCGGAACCGGCACGACAGCCCATGTCGATGGCCTGCTGGATGCGCTGCAATATGAAGCCGAAGCGCGGCCGAAGCTGGTGCACCGGCTGGACAAGGACACATCCGGTGTTCTGCTGCTGGCGCGCACGGCGCGGGCGGCGGCCTTTTTCAGCAAATGCTTCGCCACGCGCGACACGCGCAAGATCTACTGGGCAGTCACCGCCGGCTGCCCCCGGCTGGACGATGCGCTGATCGACCTTCCGCTTGCCAAGCAGCCCGGCACCGGCGGGGAAAAGATGCATGTGGATGAAACCGCCGGGCAGGTGGCGAAATCGCGCTTCCGCGTGATCGACCGGGCCGGCGACCGCGCCGCCTTCGTGGAAATGCAGCCGCTCACGGGGCGCACCCACCAGCTGCGCGTGCATGCAGCCGCCACCGGCACGCCGATCGTGGGCGATGGCAAATATGGCGGCGCCGAGGCTTTCCTTACGGGCGGCATTTCCAGAAAGCTCCACCTGCATGCCCGCAGGCTGGTGATCGCCCTGCCCGATGGCGGCAAGCTGGACGTGACGGCGGACCTGCCGCAGCACATGGCGGACACGCTGGCGACACTGGGCTTTTCCCCCGCCGATGCCGACCTGCCGGAACCTGTGGCCCCGGCCGGCCCGCCGCCCAAAAAGCGGCGCACATCCTCCGCCACGAGCGGCAACCGCCGCGGCGAACGGAGGAGCCGCAGCAAGTGAAGCTTGCGGTCTTCGATTGTGACGGCACGCTGGTGGACAGCCAGGCGAACATCCTGCGCGCCATGCACGACAGCTTCAGCCGCTTTGCCCTGCCGGATCCCGACCCGCATGCCGTGAGGCGAATCGTCGGCCTGAGCCTGGTGGAAGCGATGCAGGCGCTTCTGCCCGAGGCCGACGCCGAGCTCCACGCCCGCCTGGCCGAGGATTACAAGCTCGCCTTCCAGCGGCTGCGCGCCAACCGCCGGCTCGATCCGGAACCGATGTTCCCCGGCGTCAGGGATTTGCTTCTCGAGCTTGAGGCAGAGGGCTGGATGCTGGCTGTGGCCACCGGGAAAAGCGATCGCGGCCTGCGGCTGTGCCTTGAGCATCACGGCATCTTCGACCGCTTCGTCAGCCTGCAGACGGCGGACCGCCATCCCTCGAAACCGCATCCCTCGATGCTTCTGGCGGCGCTTGCCGAATCCGGTGTCGAAGCCGAACGCGCCGCCATCATCGGCGACACGGTGTTCGATATCGGCATGGGCGTCGCGGCCGACGTGCGCGCGATCGGGGTCGACTGGGGCTATCACGAGGCGGAGGAACTGCACGGGGCAGGCGCCGCCGGCGTGGCGCGCGATGCCGCGCACCTGAAGGCGCTGCTGGATGGCTGAGCGCGACCCGGCGGAAGCCCGGCTCTGGGCGCTGACGGGCTTGCGGCTCCTCGGCTTTCTTATTGTTGTCGGCGGCCTGGGGCTGGCAGGCACGGCGGGCGGCAAGGGTGTGTGGGCGGTGGCCGGCCTGGCGCTGATGGCGGCAGGTGCTGCGCTGCTGCTGCTGGGGCCGCGCGCGCTGGCACGAAAATGGCGGCAGTGAAATGGCGGCAGTGAGGTGGCGGCAATGAAACGCTTCTGGAAAGAGGCCCGGGCACAGGCAGGCGGGGAAGGCTTCACCGTCTCCCTCGATGGCAGGCCCATTCGAACCCCGGGGCGCCAGCTGCTGACGCTGCCCACGCAAGCCCTTGCCGAAGCCGTGGCCGGTGAATGGCAGGCCGTGGAGAAAGCGGTGACGCCGGCAGCCGTGCCGCTGACAGGCCTTGCCAATGCCGCGATCGACATCATCACCCCCGACACCGCCGCTTTCGCCGCCGGCCTGGCGCGCTATGCCGAAAGTGACATGCTCTGTTATCGCGCCGAAAGCCCTGTGCTGCTGGTGGACCGGCAGGCCGCCAGCTGGGACCCGCTGCTGGACTGGGCCGCGCGCCGGTTCGACCTGCGCTTCGCCGTCACGGCCGGGATCATGCATGTGCCCCAGCCGGCCGAAACGCTCGACCGCATCGGCAAGGCCTATGCCGGGCGCAGCGCCTTCGAACTGGCCGCGCTGTCACCGCTCACCACCCTGACCGGCTCGGCCATCCTGCCGCTGGCGCTGGCCGAGGACGCAATCGACCCGGACCGGGCCTGGGCTGCGGCCCTGCTCGACGAGCTGTGGCAGGCCGAGCAATGGGGCGAGGATGCCGAGGCGGGCCGCAGCCGTGACGACCGGCGGCGAAACTTCGATGCAGCGCTCGGCTTTCTGTCTGCGCTGAGAATGGACTGAAGACGGGCTGATCCAACCGCAAGGCAGGTTTCTGGGCCGGACCCCATCATTCTTGCGGATGACAGGGGCGTGACAGGATGGCAGCGACGGGCTAGTCGCCTTGGCGCGAGGGGTCTTGCGGCCCTTGTCATCATGCTTCGGCCAGACGGCCATTGAGGGGATCGGTGAATGCTGAAAGTGCTTGAAGAGCTTGAACGGCGGCGTGCGCAGGCGCGTCTCGGCGGCGGCGAAGCCCGGATCGCGGCCCAGCACGCAAAGGGAAGGCTGACGGCGCGCGAGCGTCTTGACATCCTGCTCGACGAAGGCTCGTTCGAGGAACTCGACATGTATGTCGAGCACAACTGCACAGACTTCGGCATGGAATCCCAGAAGATCGCCGGCGACGGCGTCGTCACCGGCTCCGGCACCATCAACGGCCGACTGGTCTTCGTGTTCAGCCAGGACTTCACCGTCTTCGGCGGCTCGCTTTCCGAGCGCCACGCCCAGAAGATCTGCAAGATCATGGACATGGCCATGAAGGTCGGGGCGCCGGTCATCGGCCTCAACGATTCTGGCGGCGCCCGCATCCAGGAAGGCGTGGCCAGCCTCGCGGGCTATGCCGAGGTGTTCCAGCGCAACGTTCTGGCCTCGGGCGTCGTCCCGCAGCTTTCGCTCATCATGGGCCCCTGCGCCGGTGGCGCGGTCTATTCCCCGGCCATGACGGACTTCATCTTCATGGTGAAGGACAGCTCCTACATGTTCGTGACCGGGCCCGACGTCGTGAAGACGGTGACGAACGAAGTCGTCACACAGGAAGAGCTGGGCGGCGCCATCACCCATTCCACCAAGTCGGGCGTCTCGGACCTCGCCATGGAAGACGATGTCGACGCCCTGCTCCGCGCGCGGGACTTCTTCGACTATCTGCCCCTCAACAACCGCACGGGCGCGCCGCACCGAGAATCGACCGACCCGTTCGACCGCGAGATCCCTTCGCTCGACACGCTCGTGCCGGCATCGGCCACCAAGCCCTATGACATGAAGGAGCTGATCGCGAAGGTCGCCGACGACGGCGAATTCTTCGAGCTGCAGCCAACCCATGCCGCCAACATCATCATCGGTTTCGCCCGCATCG
>CAYMZC010000017.1:0-2303 GCA_964394815.1 uncultured Sandaracinobacter sp.
AAGGCGAACCACAGGGCAAGGTTGGCGATCACGCCGACAACCGCTGCCGTCACGGCCCTGAGCGCTGCCGACAGCGGCGCGCTCTGGCGAAGCCTCTCAAGATGCGGTGCGCTCAGGAAAATCCACGCGAAGCAGGGCATGAAGCTGGCCCACAGCACAATGGCCGCGCCCAGGGCCCCGCCAACGGCTGGCGGCAGGCCGGTTTCGGCGCGCGCGGCAGCCAGAAAGCCCACGAACTGCACTACCAGCAGAAGTGGGCCGGGCGTGGTTTCAGCCAGCCCAAGGCCATCCAGCATTTCCCGCGCCGTCAGCCAGCCAAATCCGGAAACGGCGACGTCGGCCACCCATGCCAGCGCCGCATAGGCCCCGCCGAAGCTGGCGAGGGCCAGAAAGGAAAAGAAGCCGGCCAGATCGCCGAACACGTCGAAGCGCCCGGGCAGGATGGCAAGCAAGGGCAGGGGAAGAAGCCAGAGGAAGAGGAACAGGGCGCCTGCAAGCATGGCCCGCCGCCCCGCGGCCCGCGCGCCGCCCGATGCGGGCATGAGGCCTGCCGGCGGAAAGCGGAAGCCGGGAACATCCGCGCGGCCCGCCGCCCACCCGGCCGCTGCCGCCGCCAGCAGCACCAGCGGAAAGGGCAGGCCGAACACGAACAGGGCAAGGAAGGCGGACAGTGCAATCAGCAAAGGCAGCCCGCTGCCGGCAAGCCGCGCGCGCATGCGGATCAGCGCATCGACGATGAGGGCGACCACTGCCGCGCGCAGGCCGAAGAAAAGCGCCTCGACAAGGGGCAGGTTGCCATGGGCGGCATAGAGCATTGAAAGGCCCAGCAGCAGCAATGCCCCCGGCAGGATGAACAGCAGGCCAGCCAGGATTCCGCCGGCAATTCCGTGCAGCCGCCAGCCAATCCATGTGGCCAGCTGCATCGCTTCGGGGCCGGGCAGCAGCATGCAGAGGTTGAGGGCATGGGCGAAATCCTGCTCTTCCACCCATTCCCGCTCTTCCACGACAAGCCTGTGAAGCAGCGCAATCTGGCCGGCAGGCCCGCCAAACGACAGCAGGCCGATCCGCGCCCAGAGCCGCAGGGCGGTACCGAAAGAAGGGTGGCGCTGGTCGGACTGCATCTGCATCGCCGCACCATGGCGGGGGGCGGATTCCACTGCAACCGGTGCTGATCCATCGCGCCAATCCGGATCGCGGAATCCGCAATGGATGCAAGCAGCTTGGCGTGGGCTTTATCCATGCGTTAAGGATCAGCAGGTCATTTCCGCGGGAGACACATAGCGAGTGCCAGAGCATCAGACCCCCCTCATCGCTACGATCGCCGCAGGGCTGGCGCTCGCCTATCTTTTCGGGCTGGTGGCGCACAGGCTCAAGGCGCCGCCGCTGGTGGGGTATCTGGTTGCCGGCATCATCGTCGGCCCTTTCACGCCGGGTTTCGTGGCGGATCAGGAACTGGCGCTCGAACTGGCCGAGATCGGCGTCATATTGCTGATGTTCGGCGTCGGCCTGCATTTCTCGCTGAAGGATCTTCTCAGCGTCTCGCGCATCGCGATACCGGGCGCCGTCGCGCAGATCGCCGCGGCCACGGTCATGGGGGCGGGCCTTGGCCATGCCATGGGCTGGTCTCTTTCGGCAGGGCTTGTCTTCGGTCTTTCGCTTTCCGTTGCCTCCACCGTGGTTCTTGTCCGTGCCCTGCAGGAACGCCGCATCATCGAGACAGAGCGCGGCCGTATCGCCGTCGGCTGGCTGGTGGTCGAGGATCTGGCCGTCATCCTGGCGCTGGTCATGCTGCCGGTGCTGGCAACGCTTGGCACGGTGGGTGGCGGCTCGGTTGCCGCAATAGCCGGCAATCTTGTGCTCACGCTGGCGAAGGTCGCCGCCTTCATCGCGCTGATGCTGGTCGTCGGCCGGCGGGTCATACCATGGCTCATGCACTATACGGCCCACACCGGCTCGCGCGAACTGTTCCGCCTGGCCGTCTATGCCATCGCGCTCGGCATCGCCTTCGTGGCGGCCAGGATGTTCGATGCCTCCTTCGCGCTCGGCGCCTTCTTCGCCGGCATCGTGCTGGGGGAGACCCGCCTGTCCCAGCGCGCGACGGAAGAGGCCATGCCGCTCAGGGATGCCTTCGCCGTGCTGTTCTTCGTCTCGGTCGGCATGCTGTTCGATCCGCACATCCTTATCGATCAGCCGCTGGCGGTTCTGGGAACGGTCGCCATCATCATTCTGGGCAAGTCGCTGGCCGCCTATCTCATCGTCACCGCCTTCGGCAGGCCGCGCTCCATGGCCCTGATGATCGCGGC
>CAYMZC010000017.1:2403-28120 GCA_964394815.1 uncultured Sandaracinobacter sp.
TCCGGGCATGACGTGATCATCGGTTATGGGCGGGTCGGCAGCTTCGTGGGGGCGCGGCTGCTGGCGGCCGGCCGGCCAGTGCTGGTGATCGAGGATCGTGACGACGCCCTTGCCCTCGCGCGGCAGGATGGCGCCGAAACGCTCGAAGGCAATGCCGCCGACCCGCGTGTCCTGGCGCTGGCAAATCTTGCCGGCGCCCTTCGCCTTTATGTCACCGTGCCCGAGCCTTATGAGGCAGGGCAGGTGGTGCAGCAGGCCCGCGCCATCAATCCGGGTCTTGGCATCTATGCGCGCGCCCACAGCGACGATGACCAGACGCACCTCGACAGCATGGGCGCAACGCTGACAATCCTGGGCGAACGCGAGATCGCCGAGCGCATGCTGGAGCAGCAGGCCGGGCTGGCATGACCATTTCCTCATCGCCTTGCCCTCCCTCTTCCTTGGCGGAGTTGCGTGATCGCGCCGGCCGTCCGATAGAATGGTGCGGGAGAGATACGGGACACATACGGGGAAGGAGATGCATATGGCGGACCATGATCTGGTCATTCGCGGAGGGACCGTCATTGACGGATCGGGCGGGGCGCCCTTCGTGGCCGATGTCGCGGTCGATGATGGGCTGATCGTCGCGGTCGGCGCGGTTCCGGGCCGTGGCCGGGAGGAGATCGACGCCCGCGGCCGCTATGTGACGCCCGGCTTCGTCGATCCGCACACCCATTATGACGGGCAGGCCATCTGGTCCGATACCTTGTCGCCATCCTCGTCCCATGGCGTCACGACCGTGGTGATGGGCAATTGCGGTGTCGGCTTCGCGCCGTGCAGGCCCGGTGACCGGGATGTGATGATCGAGCTGATGGAGGGCGTGGAGGACATCCCCGGCGTGGTGATGGCCGAGGGCCTGCCGTGGAGCTGGGAAAGCTTTCCCCAATATCTCGATGAAGTGGACGCGCGCCGCCGCGACATCGACGTGGCGGCTTTCCTGCCCCATTCGCCCGTCAGGGTCTATGCCATGGGCGAGCGCGGCGCGCGGCGCGAAGCGGCGACGCCCGAGGATCTGGAGCAGATGCAGCGCATCGTCCGCGAGGCCGTGGATGCCGGCGCCCTTGGCGTCGCCACGTCGCGCCTTCTCATCCACAAGACCGCGAAGGGCGAGGCGATCCCGAGTTTCGAGGCCGATGTCGCGGAACTGAAGGCCCTGACCTCGGCGCTGGCCGAAGCCGGAACCGGCATGCTGCAGATCGTGCCCAACCTCTTCGCCGGGCTCGGGCCGGAATATCGCATGATCCTCGACGTGGCCGCCCACAGCGGCCGCCCGGTCACCGTGACGCTCGGCATCGGCAATGAAGGCCCTCAGGGCTGGCTGCCCGCGCTGGAGGTGATGGACGAGGCCCGCGCGCGGGGACTGAAGATCACCTCGCAGGTGCTGCCGCGGCCCGTGGGCGTGATCCAGGGGCTTGACCTTTCGATCCACCCCTTCGTCCTGTGCCCCAGCTTCCGCCGGATCGCGCATCTTCCGCGCGCGGAGAAGGCCGAGGCCATGCGCCAGCCCGAGATGCGGGCCGCCCTGCTTTCGGAAACACCCGAGCAGGGGCATCCACTGGCGGAGCTTTCGCGCAACTGGAAGTGGCTCTTCCCCTTCGATGGCAAGGCCGATTACGCTCCGCCGACCGAGGCGAGCGTTGCGGCGCGGGCCGCGGCTGCCGGGATATCGCCCGAGGAATGGGTGCTCGACTGGCTGAGCGCCGGAGACGGGCAGAACATGCTGTTCACGGCCCTTGGCAATTACTACCAGGGCCGGCTGGATGTCGTGAAGCAACTGCTCGACCGCGACGACTGCATCGTGGGCCTTGGTGACGGTGGCGCCCATTATGCCGCCATCTGCGACGCCAGCTACCCGAGCTTCATGCTGACCCACTGGGTGCGGGATTCGGAAGGCAGGGGCTGGGATCTGGCAACGGCCATCCACATGCTGAGCCGCAAGCCGGCGCTTGCCGTGGGGCTGGGCGACCGAGGGCTGCTGAAACCCGGCTACAAGGCCGACATCAACGTCATCGACCTCGACCGCATGGACCTGCCCATGCCGCATGTCGCCCATGATCTTCCGGCGGGCGGCCGGCGGCTGGACCAGAAGGGCGTAGGCTATGACGCCACAATCGTCTCCGGCCAGGTGATCCGCCGCTTCGACGCGGATACGGGCGAGCGGCCGGGCCGTCTGGTGCGCGGCGCGCGCGGCGAGCCGGTCGCCGCCTGACCATCAGCGAAAAGGGGGGAGGGGCTTCCTCCCCCCTTGTCTGTTCAGCGCCCCGTGTAGTTCGGCGCGCGTTTCTCGACAAAGGCGCGCATGGCTTCGGCCGCGTCCTCGGTGGTGGCCAGCATCACCTGGTGCCGGTCTTCCATGGCCATGGCATGTTCGAGGCTGGGCGCGTCGATGTTGAGGTTCAGCGCCTGCTTCGAGAGCCTGAGGCCGAGCGGCGAGGTGGCGAGCATTTCCTCCGCCAGCGCCAGGCCCTTGTCGAGCAGTTCATCCTCGGGGACGATTTCGCTGATAAGGCCCGAGGACAGCGCCCGGTCCGCCCCGATGAAGCGGCCCGTAAGGATCATTTCGGCGGCAAGGCTGGCGCCCACCAGGCGCGGCAGGAAATAGCTGGAAGCCATGTCGCAGCCGGTCAGGCCGATCTTGATGTAGGCGGCGTTCATCCTGAGCGAGGGCGCGCCATAGCGCACATCGGATGCGAGCAGCAGCGAGAAGCCGCCGCCGCAGGCGGCACCCTGGCCAAGCGCGATGATCGGCTGCGGGCAGGCGCGCATCTTGCGGTAGATGTTGCCGATGTCGGTCTGGGTCTTGAGGCTCTGGGCGACAGGGCCGAGGCCTTCACGCTTGCGGGCCGCCTTGATGTCGAGCCCGGCGCAGAAGGCGCGGCCATTGGCGCGCATCACCACGACGCGCACGTCCGTCCGCTCGACGAGGCCGGCGTAATAATCATTCAGCTCATCGGTCATCTCGGGCGAGAGGGCGTTCAGCGCCTCCGGCCGGTCGAGGGTCAGGATCTCGATGGCGCCGCGCCGCTCGACCTTGAGGTTGGCATAGGTGGGGGCGGTGGTTTCCTGCGTGCTCATGATGTGTGTCTCCCTTTCTGACGGCGCTTTTAAGCCATGCCGGGCGCGGAAATGGCAGCCCTCTATTCCATGGGTGGCGCACCCCTTGCGCCGGCGGGCCACGCCTGTCAGGCAGGGCGCATGATGAAACAGGCGCTGGGCGAACTGGTGGTTGAGACCGGCGGGCGTGGCCTTGTCGACATCACGCGCCATGCCACCGCTTGGGTGGCGGGGCAGGGCTTTCGCGACGGGCTTCTCACCCTGTTCTGCCGGCATACATCGGCATCGCTCATCGTCACGGAAAATGCCTCGCCCGAGGTGCTGTCCGATCTTGACGCCTTTCTCACCCGCCTCGTGCGCGAGGATGGGAAACGCTATGCGCATGATGCCGAAGGGCCGGATGACATGCCCGCCCACATCCGCGCAGCCCTCACGCAGACGCAGCTTTCCGTTCCGCTTTCGGGCGGGCGGCTGCAGCTGGGCACATGGCAGGGCATTTTCCTGTTCGAGCATCGCCGCCGCCCGCACCGGCGGACAATCGCGCTTCACCTGCTGGGGGAATGAAGGCGGCACGTTGCACGCCCTGGTGGAATGCAGGCCTTCACAAGAAAAACTAGGGGGCACCCGAAGGGTGCGCGCATTGCCCCCCGTGGAGGCGGCCGATAGGGTCAGGCTCCAGATTCATGAACGAGGCCCGGATGACCGACAGCAAGACCCTGCACCCCGAAACCCTTGCGCTCCACGCCGGCTGGCGTGCCGACCCCGCGACGGGCGCCGTCGCCGTGCCGATCTACCAGACCACCTCCTACCAGTTCCGCGATGCGGGCCATGCCGCCGATCTTTTCGCCCTGAAGGAACTGGGCAACATCTATACCCGAATGGGCAACCCCACGACCGATGTGCTGGAACAACGCGTGGCGGCACTGGAAGGTGGCGTGGCGGCGCTAGCACTTGCCTCCGGGCAGGCGGCCTCCACCTGTGCGGTGCAAAATCTGGCCAGTGCGGGCGACAATATCGTCAGCTCGACCGATCTTTATGGCGGCACCTGGAACCTCTTCGCCAATACGCTCAGGCAGCAGGGCATCGAGGTGCGATTCGTCGACCCGGCCGATCCGGACGCCTTCCGCAGGGCCAGCGACGAGCGCACGCGAGCCTGGTATGCCGAGGCGCTGCCCAACCCGAAGCTGCAGGTGTTTCCGGTGGGCGAAGTGGCGGCGCTGGGCCGGGCGATGGGCATTCCCCTCATCGTCGACAACACGGCGGCCCCGATCCTGATGCGCCCGCTCGATCATGGGGCGGCCATCGTCGTCCATTCGGCGACCAAGTTCATCGGCGGCCATGGCACGTCGATTGGCGGGATCATCGTCGATGGCGGCAATTTCGACTGGGTCGCCCATGCCGACAGGCACCCCGGCCTCAACACGCCCGATCCCAGCTATCATGGCGCCATCTGGACCGAAGCCACCAGGGCGATGGGGCCTGTCGCCTACATCATCAAGGCCCGCGTGACGTTGCTGCGCGATCTCGGGGCGGCGCTTTCCCCCTTCAACGCCTTCCAGATCCTGCAGGGCCTTGAAACCCTGCCGCTCAGGATCGCGCGGCATTGCGAAAATGCGGCGGCCGTGGCCGACTATCTGAAGGGCCACGCCAAGGTTGCCCAGGTGATCCACCCGTCGCAGCAGACCGGCGAGGCGCGCGCGCGGGCTGACAAATATCTGAAGGGCGGGCATGGTGGCCTTCTCGGCTTCGAGCTGAAGGGCGGTCGCGAGGCCGGCGCGCGCTTCATCGATGCGCTGAAGCTCTTCTATCATGTGGCGAACATCGGCGATGCCCGCAGCCTTGCCATCCACCCTGCCACCACTACCCACAGCCAGCTTTCCGCCGAGGAACAGGCGGCATCCGGGGTGACGCCGGGCTATGTCCGTCTTTCCATCGGCATCGAGCATGTGGATGACATCATCGCCGACCTGGAGCAGGCGCTGGCGGCTTCCTGACACCGGCATTCCGGCGCGATTGCGTGCGAATATGCGCGTAATCGCGCTTTTGCCAGTTTTGCGCGGCGCGAAGCCGTGATTGCAAGGGGGCCAGACTGGCCCAGTGAACAGGGCCGATTCACGAGGGCCACCCACCCATGAACGCACTGCAGAAATACCCCCATGTCTTCGCGCCGCTCGATCTCGGCTTCACCCGGATCAAGAACCGGATCCTGATGGGTTCGATGCACACCGGCCTCGAGGATGTGCCTGACGCCGCCGAGCGCCTTGCTGCCTATTTCGTGGAGCGCGTGAAGGGCGGGGTCGGCATGATCATCACCGGCGGCATCTCCCCCAACAGCGAGGGCGGGCGCGGCGCCAAGCTTTCCACCCCCGAAGAGGTGCCGATGCACCGTCATGTGACGGATGCCGTGCATGCCGCCGGCCCGGACGTGAAGATCTGCATGCAGATCCTGCACAGCGGCCCGCTTGCCGGCACGCCGGACTGCGTCGCGCCTTCCGCCCTGCGCTCGCGCATCGGCGCCTTCGTGCCGAATGAGCTGGATGATGCGGGCATCCGCAAGCAGATCGCCGATTTCGCCAACTGCGCCCGGCTGGCGAAGGAAGCGGGCTATGACGGCGTGGAGGTGATCGGCTCGGCCGGCTACCTGATTTCCACCTTCCTCGTGGAAAAGACCAACCAGCGCACCGACGAATGGGGCGGCAGCTGGGAAAACCGCATGCGCTTCGCCGTCGAGGTGATGCGCGCGGTGCGCGAGGCCGTCGGCCCCGACTTCATCGTCATCTTCCGCATTTCGGCGATGGACATGCTTCAGGGCGGTCTGGCCTGGGAAGAAGTGGTGTCGCTCGCGAAGGCGATCGAGGCCGTTGGCACGAACATCATCAGCACCCACTTCTGCTGGCACGAGGCTTTCGTGCCCACCATCGCCACCATGGTGCCGCGCGCGGCCTTCACGCAGGTGACCGGCCGGCTGCGCAAGGAGCTGTCGATCCCGCTGATCACCAGCAACCGGATCAACATGCCGGCCGTTGCCGAGGAAGTGCTGGCGCGCGGCGATGCCGACATCGTTTCCATGGCGCGACCGATGCTGGCCGACCCGGAACTGGTGAAGAAGGCGCTGGAAGGCCGCGAGGACGAGATCAACACCTGCATCGCCTGCAACCAGGCCTGCCTCGACCACACCTTCACCGGCCAGGAAACAAGCTGCCTCGTGAATGCGCGCGCCTGCCGCGAGACGGAGCTGAAGCTCGAGCCGGCAACGGCGCCGCAGCGAATCGCCGTCGTTGGCGCGGGGCCGGCTGGTCTTGCCTTTGCAACGCTGGCGGCCGAGCGTGGGCACAAGGTCACGCTCTATGATGCGGCAAGCGAGATCGGTGGGCAGTTCAACCTTGCCAAGCGCGTGCCGGGCAAGGAGGAATTCCATGAGACTCTGCGCTATTTCCGCCGCATGATCGATGTGCACGGCGTTGAGCTGAAGCTCGGCACGCGGGTGGATGCGGCGATGCTCAAGGCCGCTGGCCATGATCGGGTGATCGTGGCGACGGGCATTTCCCCCCGTACGCCCGGGATTCCCGGCATCGATCACCCCAAGGCTGTCAGCTACATCGACGCGATCCTCGGCCGGAAGCCCATTGGCCGCAAGGTCGCCATCATGGGGGCGGGCGGCATCGGCTTCGATGTGGCCGAACTCATCACCCATGAGGGGACTTCCGCGGCGCTCGATGTCGATGTCTTCGCCAGGGAATGGGGCATTGACTTCAGGAACCACCCGCGCGGCGGTGTCACGGGCGTGGAGCCGGTTGTCGCCACATCCGGTCGCGAAGTGACCCTGATGCAGCGCAAGACCAGCGCCGTCGGCAAGACGCTTGGCCGCACCACCGGCTGGACCCACCGCATCACCCTGCAACGCCGTGGCGTGAAGATGGTGGGCGGGGTCGAGTATGTCGGGATCGACGATGCCGGCCTGCACACGCTGATCGATGGCAAGCCCGTGCTGTTCGATGTGGATACGGTGATCATCTGCGCCGGCCAGACACCCGAGCGGTCGCTTTACGACGCGCTTGTGGCCGAAGGCGTGGATGCGACGCTTGTGGGCGGGGCCTATGAAGCCGCCGAACTCAACGCCAAGCGCGCCATCCGCCAGGCGACGGAACTGGCCCTGGCGGCCTGAGGCCGCCTTGCGCTGAATCACGGCCTGAGGCCGCCTTGCGCTGGATTACGGCCTGAGGCCGCCTTGCGCTGGATTACGGCCTGAGGCCGCCTGTTCTGGCTATTCTTCAGGGGTGGCAGCCGCCGGCTGCCACCCCTGATTGGCCTCAGATGAAGTTGCGCGCGTCCAGCCATTCACCGACCGCCGCCGTTGCCTTGGGCAGCAGGTCGGGCCGGTCGGTGTAATAATGGTCCGCGCCCTCGATGTTCACGAACGCCTTGTCCGTGGAGGCGACGGCGTCGAAGAGCCGCTGGGCGTGGCTTGGCGTGCAGGCGAGATCCGCCGAGTTGTTGATGACGAGAACGGGGCAGCTGATGCGGCCGGCGTTCACGATGCCGTTGGCGCGGCTTTCATCATAGCTCCACTGTGACAGCCATGACCGCAGCGTGGTGAAGCGGCCGAGGCCGACTGGCCCGTCGTTCGCGATCACCGGGTCGCCGAGATAGCAGGTGTATGGAGGGCGGTCGGATGGGTCCTGCGTCGGGTCTGTCCAGCGCACGTCGCTCATGGTGCCCTGCACCGTGAAGCAGCGTTCCTGGTCACCCTTGCCCGTGGCGCGCAGCTTTTCCAGTTCCGCTTTGGCATAGGCGGTGATGCGCCGGTTGCGCGCGATCTGCGCGGCGCGGAAGCGCGCGACGAATTCGGGCGAATAGGGCGGCTTCTCGGGGCAGGCAGGGTCGTAGATGTTGAGGCTCACGTCACGGTCGAAGGGGCGGCTTTCATCAGTGACGGACGGGTCGAGCCATTCCGTCATGGTGACGGAGCGGCTGATGTGCGCCGCAAGCAGCATGATTCCATCTGCCGGCTGCAGCCCGGCGCCCTTGATGTCCACCGGGTCGCCGGCGGGGGTTTCGGTGATGGTCGGGTGTTCGGCCTGGTCCTGATAGAAAAGGGAAAGCGAGCCGCCTCCGGACCAGCCGCCCAGAATCACCTTTTCATAGCCGAAGCGTGTCTTCAGGTCGGCAATGCAGGCGCCAAGGTCGAGAAGGCATTTTTCCATGATGAGCGCGGTGTCATTCCCGCGGTAGCGCGGGTTGCAGTAGATGACATGCCGGCCGGCGCGCGCCAGCGCGGTGACGAGCGGCAGGAAGGAGCCGCCCCCGATGGGGTGGCTGAACAGGATCACCGTTTTCGAGTCGCCTGTTTCAGGGCGGATCCGCATGCATTCCACGAACACACGGCCCGTGGGGCCACCATAGGTTTCCTTGATCTTGCTCGTCTCGGTGTGGACGAAGCCATAGGGTTCACGCACCACGTTCATCATAGTCCTCCCTCGATATCATGACCCGCCCATCCGGACCGGATCCCCTCAGGCTTGTAGCGCCGTCGATTTCTGATTAAAAGATCAGGAAACAGGATTAGAGAGTCAATCCTTCCATGGCAAACAGCCAGACCAGCCCCGCACACCGGCCCGCTGTCACCAGCAAGGGTGGCGCGACGGCTGCGCGCATTCTGGACGTGGCGGTTGACCAGTTTTCGCGGCTTGGCTTCGAACGTGTGACCATGGCCGGCATTGCCGAGGCAGCCGGCGTGTCGCAGCCGGCGCTGCACTATCATTACGAGGACAAGGAGCGCCTGTGGCAGAGCGCCATGCTGAGCGTGCGCACAGCCGTGGAAGGCGAGGAACTGGTCTTTCTCGCGCTGCATGACGCCCCGGCGATCCTGCAACTCCAGAGCTCGATGCGGCTGTTCCTGCATGTCAGCTGGGGCAATCCCGCGCTCGGCCGCATCGTGGCGCTGGAAGGCATGGCCGCCGGAGACCGGCTGGACTGGCTGGTGGACCAGTTTCTCGGCCCGCGGCTGAAACGCATGGCCGATGTGGTGGAGCGCGCAATCGCCGAAGGCGACCTGAAGCCCTATCCGCCGGAACAGATCGTCGTGACGCTGCAGGCCGGGGCTGCCGGCGTGATCAATCTTTCGCCGCTGATCCGCGGCGCATTCGATGTGGACGCGGGCGCCCCCGAAGGGCGTGTCGCGCACGAAGCCATGGTGCTTGATGCCTTGCTGGGTGGTTTCCTGACCAGCCAGGGCAGGGCACGACTTGGGAGGACGGAATGACACAATTGCTGAACGGTATTCACCACCTGGCCTTCATGGCCGGCAACATGAAGGAGCATATCCGCTTCTTCTCAGAGGTGATGGGCTGCCCGCTTGTAGGGCTGTTCGACATGCATGGCGTGCCGGGTGGCCTGCACGCCTTTCTGAAGATGAACGACTTCAGCTATTTCTCGCTGGTCTATCTGCCGGGCACGGAAGACATTCCGGTGGAACTGGGCAAGACCCATTCGGGAAGCGGCGCCAATGTCTGCGCGCCGGGCACGCTGCAGCATCTGGCGTTCCGGGTGGCCAGCGAAGCCGATCTCGTCGCCATCCGTGACCGGATCAGAAGCCATGGCGTGAATGTGCTGGGGCCGATCGACCATGGCATGTGCAAGTCGATCTATTTCGCCGGGCCGGATCAGATGACCCTGGAAGTCGCGACATCGTCGGTAACGCTCGACCCGGACAGGTGGATCGACCCGGCGGTTCTGGAAAAGGCCGGCATCAGCCCGGAAGAGGCCGCGCAGTTTCGCAACCCTGTCGCCTACACCGGCCCGAGCCCGGTGCCGCAGCCGCCCTATGACCCGGCAAAGCCGCACATGGCCTATCCGAAGGATGCCTATCTGAAGATGCTGGCGACGCCCGACGCGGTGATCACCGCCAATGCATCCTATACCGAACCGCCCGTGAAGGCCGACGCCTGAGGGCTGAATGACATGCGCCGGCCCTTGGGATGGGGCCGGCGCGATCATGTCCGGCGCGACGGATTTCGGGCCGTGGCTTTGCGGCGGCGTGTCAGGTCGCGTGCGGCTTCACCCGTTCCCAGACCAGCCGGGTGATGTAGACGGCGCCCGATTTCGAGGTTTCCGGCTCCGTCACCAGTTCGATCCTGTCCGGCCCGAGGACATGGACGGTGCGCACGAATTCCGTGCCGACACGGCCGGGCACGGATGCGAACAGGATCCGGTGGCGCACCTTGTCGCCTTCCAGGGCCCAGTGCCCGGCATAGGCGAAGAAATCGGTGAAGCTGTCGGCTTCCGCCTGCCCGCGTTTCACCCATTCCGGGTCCATCAGGAAGGCCGACATGCAGCCGTCGTCCGTATACTGGATCTGGCCTGCGGGCGGGGTGCCGAAGCTGGGGGTGCCTGCCTCATTGCGATAGTTGATGCTGGAGACGAGCCGCCAAGCTCCCAGCAGGTCGCGTGCGGTGAAGCCCGCCATCAGTCTAGCAGGCTCTTGTAGGTCTGCGAGAAGACATCCCGCCCGATGATGAGCCGCATCACTTCCGAGCTTCCGGCAAGGATGCGGTTGATTCGCGCGTCGGAGAACATGCGGCTGATGGGATATTCATCCATGAAGCCGGCGCCGCCGTGCAGCTGCACGCCAAGATCGAGCATCTTCCATTCGACTTCGGAGGCCATCATCTTGGCCTTGGCGCCCATGTTGCTTGTCAGCTGGCCCTGATTGTGGGCGTGGACGCAGTGATCGACATAAAGCTGCACGAGATCGATTTCGGTATCCATCTCGGCCATGCGGAACTGGGTGTTCTGCTGTTCCGAAAGCGGCTTGCCGAAGATCTGGCGCTGCATGACATAATCGCGGGTGATGTCGAAGGCGCGGCGCGCATTGGTGGCGCTGCCCACCGCCGAGATCAGCCGCTCTTCCGCCAGGCCTTCCATCAGATAATAAAAGCCCTTGCCCGGCTCGCCGAGGACATTGGCCTTGGGCACCTTCACATCCTTGAAGAACAGCTCGGCCGTATCCTGCGCGGGCATGCCCATCTTCTTCAGGTTGCGGCCACGCTCGAAGCCTTCCATGCCCCGCTCGACAATGAGCAGCACCATGGCGTGCTTCTTTTCCGCGCCAGCGAGCTTTGCCGCCACAATCACGACATCGGCGTTGATGCCGTTCGAGATATAGGTCTTGGAGCCATTCAGCAGGAAATGGTCACCCTTGTCCTCGGCCGTGGTGCGCATGCCAGCGAGGTCGCTGCCGGCGCCCGGCTCGGTCATGGCGATGGCGAGGATGCTTTCCCCGCGCACGGCGGGCGGCAGGAAGCGCTCACGCTGCTCCTCGGTGCCGAAGCGCTGGAAATAGGGGCCGACGATGCGGCTGTGCAGGGTATTGTACCACTGCTTGCACCCGACCCGGAGCGTCTCCTCGATGATGATCTGTTCGTAGCGGAAGTCGGTATCGCCCATGCCGCCATATTTCTCATCGGGCCAGATCATCAGGAAGCCGAGCTTGCCGGCCTTTTCGAAGGCGATGCGATCGACGATTCCGGCTTCGCGCCAGGCTTCCATGCCGGGCTCGATCTCGTCCGCGAGGAAGCGGCGATAGGCGTCGCGGAACATGATCTGTTCCTGGGTGAACTGGCGCATCCTGTCCTCTTGCTGATATCCGGTTACGGCTTTGCTTCTAATGCGCTGTGGCGCTTGCGCAACCGCGAAGGCGCTTCAGCCCTCTGGCCGGGCGATGGCAAGGCCGATGAAGCTGAGGACACCGGCGGCCGCCAGATAAAGGCCGACCGGAAGCAGCGAGCCATTGCCGGCAAGGGCCTGCGCGACGATCGGGGTCATGGCGCCACCGAGGATTCCGCCGATGTTGAAGGCCATGGATGCTCCCGTGTAGCGCACGCGGGCCGGAAACAGGCCGGGCAGATAGGCGCCAAGCGGGCCATAGACCAGCCCCATCACGAACAGGGCAAGCGACAGAAAGGCGCCTGTCAGCAGCAGGGAGCCGCTTTCCATCATCGGCGCCATCAGAAGGCCTGTGGGGATGGTGGCGATGCAGCCCAGCATCAGCACGAAGCGCGGGGTTGTCCTGTCGGCCCACCAGCCGGCGAAGATGATGCCCGCAGCCATGAAAATGATGGCAAACAGCTGGACAAGCAGGAAATCCTCCCGCTCGATACCCTGTGCCACGGTGCCATGGCCCAGTGCGAAAGCCGTGGCGAGGTAGAAGATGGCAAAGCAGGCAACCACGGCGAAAGTGCCGGCAAATAGCTGGCGGCCATGGTGCCGGATAACTTCGGCAAGCGGAACCTTTGGCGGCGGGGCTTCGCGCAGCGCTTCGGCGAAGGCCGGCGTTTCAGTAAGCCGGGTGCGCACCCAGAGGCCGATGACGACAAGCAGCGCGCTGGCGAGGAAGGGAATGCGCCAGCCCCATTCGCGGAATTCGGCATCGCTGAGCGCAAGGCCAAGAAGCAGGAACATGCCGTTGGAGGCGATGAAGCCGACAGGCGCGCCAAGCTGCGGGAACATGCCGTAGCGCGCTTTCCAGCCCCTGGGCGCATTTTCAACCGCAAGAAGGGCTGCACCGCCCCATTCGCCGCCCAGCCCGAAGCCCTGACCAAAGCGCAGCAGGCACAGGAACAGCGGGGCCAGCCAGCCGATCATGGCATAGGTGGGCAGGAAAGCGATCAGAAGGGTCGAGATGCCCATGATGAGCAATGAGGCGACAAGGGTGGACTTGCGGCCGATGCGGTCTCCGAAATGGCCGAAGGCCGCAGCGCCGACGGGGCGCGCAATGAAGGCGACACCGAAGCTCGCATAGGCTGCGAGCAACTGTGCAGAGGGCGATTCCACCGGGAAAAAGAGCGGGCCGAAAACAAGGGCCGCAGCGGTCGCGTAGATGTAGAAATCGTAGAATTCCACCGACGTGCCGACAAGGCTTGCACCCAGCACTCTGGGGGCTGATGGTGGGTGCGGGCTTTTCGTGCCGGGCATTGCGAGCCGGTCCTCTGTTCAGTTTCACTTGTGGGCCGTGCCTGTGCGCGCCGTCCCGTCTATGCAAGTGCTTTCGTGCCCACGGCTTGCATGCGGGCCTGGCATGCTGTTGGAATGGAGGGGCAATGACGCCGCCGACCAGCCAGACCCCTCGCCGCCGGCGTCTACGGCTGGCCGCCTATCTTCTGGTGGCAGGCGCCTCTGTGCTGGCCCTGTGGCATGGCCGGCAGCGCCTTGCCGAACCGGCAATCGACATCTGGCTTGCGGATCAGGCCATCGAGGGGGACTACAGCCTCGAACGGCTGGGACCTGACGTGGTCGAATTCAGGAATGTGCGCCTTGGCCCGGCCGACCGCCCCGATTTCGAAGCCAGCCGCGTGCGGATCACCCTTGGCGGACTGCCCTGGAACCCCAAGGCCAAGCATGTTGAACTCGATGCGCCGCTGATCCGCGCGACGCTCGATGCCGAAGGGCGGCTGGGCTTTGGCGTGCTCGACCCCTTCATCCCCGAAACCACGGATGATCCGCTGCCTGACATCGGTGTCCAGATGCGCGACGGCCGTTTCATCCTCGCATCGCCCTGGGGGGATGTGGAGGCGCGCATGTGGGGGGAGGGGCGGCTGCGGAACGGCTTTGCAGGCGATGCGCGCCTGCTGCCGGCCCGGCTTTCAGCCAATGGCTGCCATCTGCGGCTGGAGCGCGGCACGCTGCACTTCGGCACTGGCGCCGATCATGTGCGGCTCCAATTCGACGGTGCGGCAGCGGAGGCCGGCTGTGACGGGCTGGGGGCCAGGGCGCTGGTGCTGTCGCTGGAGGCGCAGGCTGATGCACGCATGCACCGCTGGAGCGGCAAGGCGCGTGCCGGCGCCGAAGCCGCCGGCCAGCTGGACATGGGCGTGGAGCAGCCCGCCTTTGCACTCAGCTTTTCCGGCGGGCGCGATGGCCTCAGCGGAACCTGGGACGCGCGTGCCGAAAAAGCCCGCTGGCCAGCGGGCGTTGCCGGAGCCATGGCCGCCAGCGGGACATATGAGGCAAGGGTCGAAAAGGGCCTTGGCTTCAGCGGTACGCTCGAGGCCACTGGCCTGTCTGTGCGGCAAGGGCTGCTGCCAGCCCTGCCGGCTTCCGCGCCGCCGCTTGCCACGGCCATGGCGGGCGCGGCGCGGCGAGCTGCTTCCGCCTTTACGGTGGAAGCCCCCTTGTCCGGCACCCTGGGGCAGGAGGGCCTTGCGCTCCACATGCCCCGGCTGGCCGCACAGTCCCGCAGCGGGGCAAAGGCCTTGTTTGACGGCGGATCGGGGCTGAAGCTGGCCTCGGGCCAGCTGTCGGCTTCGGGGGGCATCAGCCTGTCGGGCGGTGGTTTCCCGGCCCTCGATGGAAGCCTTGCCGAAGCGCGGTTCGAGACCGGCGCACCGCCCTCGAAAGGGCGCGTCCGCCTGCAGGTCCGGATACCGCGCTGGAGCCTCGGGGACCGGAAGGGCGGGGCCGACAGCCTTGCCGTGCCGACGGCAGACCTGACCTATGACGCCGGCGCCATCAGCGCATCCGGGCGTTTCCTCTATTCCGGCGGCACCGGTCATGGCGCGCGTGTGGAAGGGCTGGACTTCACGGGCGCGGTTGCCGGACGTCCGGGCGAAGGGCTGGCGGTCACATCCGAATGCGCTCTTTTGTCGGTGGATGCTGTTCGCCATCCAGCTGTGACACTTGGGCCGGCCCGTATCACCGCCTGCCCGGACGGGCGCTTTGGCACCGGGCCGGCGGGCCTTTCGGGCGGGCTTGCCGGCACGCTTCGCATCCAGCCTGTCCGCCTGTCAGGCACTTTGCGGCCCAAGGGCGAGGCGTTCCGCATTGATACGGTGGCCATGAAACTCGTCGCCGGGCGAAACGGCCTGTCCCTTGGCCCGGTTCCCGTGCGTGCCAGCCTTGGGGCGATCAGCGCGCGCGCCAATGTTTCCGCCAGCCTGCCCCGGAAGCCCGGAAAGAGCCAGCCCCAGGGCCGCTTCAGCGGGCTTTCCCTTTCCGGCGAGGCCCTTCCAGCCACCGTTCGCGACGCTGCCGGCAAATGGTCGGCGGGTGCTGGCGGGCTCAGCGTCTCGGGTCTTTCAGCAACCCTTCTCGATGGCGCGGCGCCCGCCCGGTTCAACCCGTTGCTGCTGACTGGCGCTTCCGTGGCGCAGGAAGGCGACAGGCTGACCATCAGCGGCGGGCTTGCCCATCCGCGCGGCAAGGCAGCCCCGCTGGCGCTGGCCACGCTGCGGGCCGTGCATGATCTGCCATCTGGGCGCGGCAGCGCGCGCATCGATGCCGGTCAGCTCCGCTTCGGGGAGTCCCTTCAGCCCTATCAGCTGAGCGAGCTGGCGCGCGGCGTGATCGAGAATGTGGAAGGCCTGATCGCCGCCGAGGCCGCGTTCGCGTGGGACGAGACGGGTGCCAGGGGCACGGGCAGCGCGGCGCTGTCGGACATTTCCTTCGCAACATCTGCCTTCGGGCCGGTATCCGGGGTCAATGGCGCCATCCGTTTCACGGATCTGTTTGACCTCGTCTCGGCCCCCGGCCAGGAGATGCGGATGGCCTCGATGAACCCCGGCGTGCTGGTGGAGGACGGGCGCATCCGCTTTTCCCTTCCCGGTGGTGGCCGGCTGCAGGTGGAGGCAGCCGAATGGCCCTATGCCGGCGGCAGGCTCACCCTCGATCCGCTTCTCGTCGACCCGGATTCGGCGGTCCTTGCCATGACGCTGAGGGCCAGCGGCCTTGATGCCGGGCTGTTCCTGCAGGGCTTCAACCTGAAGGACATCAACGCGACGGGCACATTCGACGGGGTGCTGCCGCTGCGGTTCGTCAGCGGGCGGGGCAGCATCGAAGGCGGTGAGCTTTCCGCCCGTGAACCGGGCGGGCTGGTGCAGTATCTGGGTAATGTCGGGGCGGACAGCATGGGGGCCAGCGGCAAGATGGCCTTCGATGCGCTCAGGAAGCTCCGCTATCGCTCGATGCGGCTCAAATTCGATGGCGACCTCGATGGCGAACTGGTGACGGAAATACTGATCGATGGCCGCAATGAAGCCCCGGTCCAGCCGGGTGGCGGGTTGCAGTCCGGAACCACGGGGCTTCCCTTCCGCTTCAACATCAGTGTGCGCGCGCCGTTCCGGCATCTGCTCGGCACGGCGGAATCCTTCCACGATGCGCGGGCCATGATACGCGCCTCGGCGGACAGCGGCACGGAACTGGTCGATGAGGAAGAGGGTGCGAAAGACGTTAAGCCCCGGTAAGGGTGGCAGGTGTAGCAGTCGGAAAACGAGCAAGGATCACGGGACCAGCGGATGGACAGGGTGAAAATCATATCGATGCTGGTGCTGCCGGCGATGCTTTCCGGCTGCCTGAAGCTGGAGGCGCCCGACCGCCCGATCGAGATCAACCTCAACGTCAATATCCGGCAGGAAGTGATCATCCGGCTGGAAAAGGATGTGAAGGACCTGATCAAGACCAACCCCGGCCTGTTCTGAACCGTTCCGTTCCGAACCGGCCCGTTACAAATATCTGCCAGACCCGTTAAAGGAACCGAGGATGATGCGCCTGACCTTCATGAGCGGCACCTTCATGAGCGCCCTTGCCGGCCTGCTTCTGCTGACAGCCGGCCCGGCCACGGCCCAGGCCGACCCAGTGCTCGAGGCAGCCCGCGCAAGCGGCGATGTCGGCGAACAGGCCGATGGCTATCTTGGCCTGCGCACCGGTGGCGGCGGCACGCTCAAGGCCCATGTCGACCAGATCAACATCAAGCGGAAGGCCGTTTATACCGACCTTGCCGTGAAGCGCGGCGTGACGGTTGCCGATGTTGCAGCAGCAACTGCCTGCGAGCTGTTCCAGAACCGGGTCGCGCCCGGTGAATATTACCGGGACGAACGCGGTGTGTGGCACAAGCGGGTGGGCAATGCCCCGGTGAAGCTTCCGCCCTATTGCGGGCAATAGGGCGGCGCTCACGGTCTTACCGGGCGGGCCTTGCTCAGGCCCGCTCGAACACGGCGGCAATGCCCTGGCCGCCGCCGATGCACATGGTCTCGAGGCCGTAGCGGCCGCCACGGCGCACCAGTTCGCGGGTCAGGTTGGCGAGGATGCGGCCGCCCGTCGCCCCGATGGGGTGGCCAAGCGAAATGCCCGAGCCATTGACGTTCAGGATATCGTGGCGGCTATCGTCGCTGCTCCATCCCCAGCCCTTCAGGCAGGCCAGAACCTGCGGCGCAAAGGCCTCGTTCAGTTCCACAAGGTCGATATCGGACCAGCCAAGCCCGGTGCGGGCGAACAGCCGCTCGACAGCCGGAACCGGGCCGATTCCCATGCGCGCCGGGTCGCAGCCGGCGGCCGCCCAACTGTGGAACCATGCGATCGGCTCAAGGCCCAGTTCCTCCAGCTTGTCCTCCGCCACGACGAGGCAGGCAGCCCCTGCATCATTCTGCTGGCTGGCGTTGCCGGCCGTGACGACGGCGCCGGCTATGGTCTTTGCCTCGATGGCGCGCAGCTTGCCCAGTGTCTCCATGCTGGCGTCGGGGCGATAGCCTTCGTCATGGTCGAAGAGGATGGGGTCGCCCTTGCGCTGCGGAACCGGCACGGGGACGAGTTCGTCTGCGAACAGGCCCTGTTTCCAGGCGGCCGTCGCCCGCTGATGCGAGCGCACGGCATAGGCATCGGCATCCTCGCGGCTGATGCCATAATCACGGGCAAGATTTTCTGCCGTCTCGATCATGCCGGTGATGACGCCAAAGCGCTCGACCGGCTGCGACATGACCCGGCCGCGCGTCAGCCGGTCATGGAGCGTGAGATTGCCCGAGCGCACGCCGCGGCGCACTTCAGTCGTGTAATGCTCGACGTTCGACATGCTTTCGACGCCGCCCGCCACCACCACATCGGACATGCCCGTCTGCACCATCATCGCCGCGTTGACGATTGCCTGCAGGCCCGAACCGCAGCGGCGGTCGAGCTGGTAGCCCGGCACCTCGATCGGCAGGCCGGCCGCAAGCCAGGCCCAGTGGGCGATGCAGGGTGCCTCGCCATTGCCATAGCCCTGGGCGAAGATCACATCGTCCACGCGGGCGGGGTCGATCTTCGTGCGCTCCATCAGGGCCTTCAGGATCACGGCGCCAAGCTGCCCGGCATCCAGCCCGGCAAGGCTGCCGCCGAACTTGCCGACGGCGGTGCGGATGGGGGCAACGATGGCGGCGCGGCGAAGGCTCATGGGCGGTCTATCCTTGAAGATGCATGAAACAGGCTGCCCTGCTGGCCCATGGAGGCCGGCAGGGCAAGGCCCAAAGCGTCTGTCCGGGTTCTCCCCGGGCAGCGGATCAGGGCTTCAGAACGGCGCGGCCCCTGATCCGCCCCTCGCGCAGGCGCTGATAGACATCGACCGCCTGGTCGAGGGGAAAAGCCTCGACCGTGGCACTGATGCGGCCATTGGCGGCCAGCGCGATCACTTCCATCAGCTCCTTGCGGGAGCCCCAGTAGGGAATGGAGACATCGGTGCCATAAGGTGGCGTGTTGGCCGCATAGTGCAGCGTGCCGCCCGCCAGTCCGACAACGGCGATCCGGCTGCCACGGCCCACCACCTGCGTGCAGAGATCGATGGTGGATTGTGCGCCCACGAAATCGAGCGCCACCGTGATGCCGCGCGGGCCGGCAAGGTCGCGGACATGGTCGGCCGCCTGGTTGGAGCCGCTGTTGAAGACATGATCCGCCCCGAGTTCGCGCGCATGTTCAAGCTTCGTTTCGTCGATGTCGCCCGCGATGATGCGCGCGGATGTCATCGCCTTCAGGATCTGGACCGCCATGTGCCCCAGCCCGCCGATCCCGAGGACCAGCACGGTTGCTTCGGGTGTCAGCAGCGGCAGGGCGGCCTTGATCGCGTGATAGGGGGTGAGGGCGGCGTCGCTGAGCGGGGCGGCCTTCACCGGATCGAGCGTCCCCAGCGGCACGAGCAGGCGCGGGGAGGGCACGATCATGTAATCGGCCATGCCGCCATCAGACCCGAGGCCGCCGCCAAAGGTGGGGATGCTCGCGTGATTTTCGCAATAATTTTCAGCCGAGGTCTGGCAGTGGTGGCAGCTGCCGCAGCCCCATGGGCCATAGACGGCGACCGGGTCGCCTTCCTTCCAGCCCGTCACCCCGGCGCCGAGCGCCGAGATCCAGCCGGCATTCTCGTGGCCCAGGGTGAAGGGGCCGGGCATGCCGATGCCATGGTCGAGGACGTGGAGGTCGGAATGGCAGACACCGGCGCCACCGATCTTCACCAGGATCTGGCCGGGGCCGGGCACGGGCGTGGGAATGTCCACCACTTCGGGCGGGCGGCCGGTTTCGATGTAGCGAACGGCTTTCATTTTCTGTCTCCCTTTCCTCATTCATCCCGAGGCTGCCGATCAGCCGGGCGCGCCATGCAGGGTGCCTTGCAGGGCGCCATGCTTTCACGAACGGAGTGCCGGCGCCACCCCCATGTTTGTTCCAGATGTTTGCTCCAGCAGCCCTTGCCGTGGCCGATGTCCCGTGTCTAAGCGGCCGCCATGCTCACGCTTGCCGACATAACCGTACGCCTTGGCGGGCGGCCCATCCTCGATGGCGCCACGGCCAGCCTGCCAACGCGCGGCCGCATCGGGCTTGTGGGCCGGAACGGGGCCGGCAAATCCACACTGGTGAAGCTGGTGTCAGGCCTGATCGAGCCGGATGGCGGCAGCCTGGACATGCCGCGCGGCTGCCGCATCGGCCACATTGCGCAGGAAGCGCCATCGGGCAAGGCGACGCCGTTCGAGACGGTGCTGGCCGCCGACACGGAGCGCGCCGCCCTGATGGCGGAAAGCGAAACCTGCGAGGACCCTTCGCGCATTGCCGAAATCCATGAGCGGCTGCTTGCCATCGAGGCCCATTCCGCGCCGGCCCGTGCAGCGCGCATCCTGGTGGGGCTTGGCTTCGATGAAGAGGCCCAGCACCGGGCGCTAGACAGTTTCTCGGGCGGATGGCGCATGCGCGTGGCGCTCGCCGCGCTGCTGTTTTCCAGCCCCGATCTCCTGCTGCTCGACGAGCCTTCGAACCATCTGGATCTTGAAGCGGTGCTGTGGCTGGAGGATTTCCTCAAATCCTGCCCGGCGACCATCCTGCTCGTAAGCCACGAGCGGGATTTCCTGAACAATGTGGTGGATCACATCCTGCATCTTTCGGATGGCAGGCTCACCCTCTATCCCGGCGGCTATGATGCCTTCGAGCGCCAGCGGGCCGAGCGGCAGGCGCAGCTGGCCGCCGCCAGCGCGAAGCAGCAGGCCGAGCGGCAGAAGCTGCAGGATTATATCGCCCGCAATTCGGCGCGCGCGTCGACCGCGCGGCAGGCCCAGGCCCGCGCCAAGGCGCTGGCCCGCATGCAGCCCATAGCCGAACTGGTGGACGACCCTTCGCTCAGCTTCGATTTCCCGGACCCGGAAGCGCTGAAGCCGCCGATCATTTCACTGGATGGCGTGGCGGTGGGCTATGGGGCCGAGCCGGTGCTGAAGAACCTGTCCCTCAACATCGACCCGGAGGACCGGATCGCGCTGCTGGGCCGCAACGGCAATGGCAAGACCACGCTCGCCCGGCTTCTGGCCGGGCAATTGCAGCCGATGGTGGGGCAGGTCACGGCTTCCGGCCGTCTGAAGGTCGGTTATTTCACCCAGTATCAGGTCGAGGAACTGGACCGCGCCGACACGCCGCTCATGCACATGAGCCGGCTGATGCCCGGCAAGACGCCTGCTGCCGTGCGCGCCCAGCTTGGCCGCTTCGGCTTTTCCGGCACGAAGGCGACAACGGAAGTCGGCCATCTGTCGGGCGGGGAAAGGGCGCGGCTGGCGCTTGCGCTCATCACCCGGGACGCGCCCCATCTGCTGGTACTGGACGAGCCGACCAACCACCTCGACGTCGATGCGCGCGAGGCGCTGGTGCAGGCGCTCAATGGCTATGCAGGTGCCGTGGTGATCGTAAGCCATGATCGCCACATGCTGGAAATGACAGCCGACAGGCTGGTGCTGGTGGATGGCGGCACGGCCCGCGAATTCGATGGCAGCATCGAGGATTACATCGCGTTCGTGCTGTCACGCGATCCGGCCGGCGGGCGCAATGGCGGCGCCAGGGACCAGCCCGCCAACCGCAAGGCGCAGCGCAAGGCCGCCGCCGACACGCGCGAACGCCAGAAGGACCTTCGCAAGGCCGTGCGCATGGCAGAGGCCGAGATCGAGCGGCTCACGGCAGCACTTGCAGCACTGGACCGGACACTCGCCGGCCCACAGGCCGCCGCGCCAGCCGGGCAGGGCCATAGTCAGAATCAGAGTGGGGGCATGGTGGAGCTGCTGAAGCGCCGCGCCGGTCTCGAGGCCGAAATCCTTGCCGCCGAGGGACGCTGGCTGGACGCCAGCACTGCTCTCGAGGAGGCTGATTGAGACGGCCACCGGTTGCGCGAGCCGGGAGCGCCAAGTTGTTTCGCTATTGCAGCAAAAGAATGCGGGCCTTTTCGCCTGCAATGTTGTAAGGGTCGCAAACCTGCCGCCATCCCGGGATGAAGCGGCTGCGGCGAATCGGGCTTGCCGCGGGCTTTCTGGCCTTGCCTGCTCAGGTTTTGCCAGTGCGGCATTGCTCATGCCAGACCGCACCGTTCCGTCCCGAAGCCGCCGGCGATTATACTTGGCCGGCGTATATTTCTGTGAGGCCCATGCTTTTTTCCGATCTTCCGCTGCCGCTGGCAGATTCCCTTGCCGCGCGCGGCTATACCGATCTCACGCCTGTCCAGTCCGCCGTCTGTGCTGAAGAAGCACTCGGCCGCGATCTCATCGTCTCGGCCCAGACCGGCTCCGGCAAGACTGTCGCCTTCGGCCTTGCCATGGCGGGCGAGCTTCTGGGCGAAACCGGCCAGCTTCCCCGTGCAGGCGGGCCCCTGGCGCTGGTGATCGCCCCGACGCGGGAACTCGCCCTTCAGGTCAGCCGCGAGCTGATGTGGCTCTATGAGCCGACTGGCGCGCGCATCGTCACCTGTGTTGGCGGCATGGACGCCATGCGCGAACGGCGGATGCTGAACCAGGGCGCCCATATCGTGGTCGGAACGCCCGGCCGCCTGCGCGACCATCTCGAGCGCGGGGCGCTTCTGCTTTCTGACCTGCGTGTGGCGGTTCTGGATGAAGCCGATGAAATGCTGGACATGGGTTTCCGCGAAGACCTCGAGGAAATCCTCGATTCGACGCCGCCCGAGCGGCGAACCCTGTTGTTTTCCGCCACCATGCCGCGCCCCATCCTGGCGCTGGCCGGGCGTTACCAGCGCAACGCCTTCCGCATCGCGACCATCGGGCAGGATCGCGGCCATGGCGACATCAGCTATCAGGCCGTCGCCGTTGCCCCGGCCGACATCGAGGCCGCAGTGGTCAACCTGCTTCGCTATCACGAGGCGGAAACCGCGATGCTCTTCTGCGCCACGCGGGATAATGTGCGCCGCCTGCACGCCACGCTGGTCGAGCGCGGCTTCGACGCCGTGGCGCTTTCGGGCGAGCACAGCCAGAGCGAGCGCAACAATGCCTTGCAGGCCCTGCGTGATCGCCGTGCCCGTGTCTGCGTCGCCACGGATGTCGCTGCGCGCGGCATCGACCTGCCGTCGCTCGGGCTCGTGATTCACGTCGAAATCCCGCGCGATGCGGAAACCCTGCAGCACCGTTCCGGCCGTACGGGCCGGGCGGGCCGCAAGGGCACGGCTGTGCTGGTGGTGCCTTATCCGCGCCGCCGCCGGGTCGAGGGAATGCTGCGGGGCGCGCGCATCGATCTCGCCTGGGTGGAGGCCCCGACGCCCGCCATGATCCGGGAAAAGGATCATGCGCGCCTTCTCGAAGCGCTGATGGAGCCGGTGGAAACCGAGGCCGAGGATCATGCGCTCGCCGCGGAACTGCTGGCAAAGAAGAGCCCGGAAGACATTGCCGCGGCGCTGGTTCGTGCCCATCGGGCCCGCATGCCGCAGCCCGAGGAGCTGGCGGTCAACAGCGTCGCGGAGCGCGGGCCGGCCGGCCACCGGCAGGGTTTCGAAGATTGTGTCTGGCTGAGCATGAACATCGGCCGTCGCCACAATGCCGACCCGCGCTGGGTCCTGCCGCTGCTGTGTCGCAGGGGTCATGTGACCAAGAGCGAGATCGGCGCCATCCGGATCGGCAATGGCGAAACCCGTTTCCAGATTCCGCGCGCCATCGCCGGTCGTTTCCTCGATGCTGTCGCCAGAACCGCAAGGCCCGATGGCGAGGACGAGAATGGCATCCGGATTGAACTGGCCGAAGGCGATGACATGGGCGGCCATGCGGGCCACCCCGCGCCCCGCTCGACGCCCGAAGGCGGCCGCCGCCATGGAAAGCCGGTAGCCCGCAAGCCGCATCAGGGTGACTGGGCGCCAATGGGCGAACGCGGGCCGCAAGGCCGCGAAAGCCGTGGAGAGGGCAGGCCGCAGGGCAAGCCCTTCCGGCAGAAGCATCCCGGCGCCGGCCCGAAAAAGGCGCGTCGCCCGAGCTGAGCCGGCAGGCGGAAGACAGGAAAAAGGCCGGGGTGGCAGTTGCCGCCCCGGCCTTTTTTACATTTCCGCCCTTATCGTTTCCGCAGCCGGCAACGCCGGCTGCCATGTCCGTGATCAGTGGGTGATGGCGGGCTCCATGGTCTTGGCCTGATCGATCCATTTCTGGACCTGGCTGGCCGCCGGAAGCGCGCGGGTGAGCTTCTTCTCCTCGTTCACCTCTTTCATCTTCGCCGCGAGATTCTCCGCATTGCGGGTGGCAAGCTCCCGAACCGTATCGACCCCGGCGGCTTCGAGCAGTTCCGAATATTCCTCGCCAATTCCGGAAACGCGCATCAGATCGGCCATATTTGCCCATTTGAGCAGCTGTGCGGTCGAAAAGCCGGTTTTTTCAGCGGTATCCTCACGACCCTTGCGGCTTCCGCATGCCTTCAGAAGGTCATCGGTGGTGCGAATGCCCGCCGCATCCAGCTTTTCGGAATATTTCGGGCCGATGCCCTCGATCTCGCTCACCTTGTAGGCCATCGTCTGCTCCTCTTCAGCACTGGCAAGCCGGAGGCGTTCCGGATTTTCCCTTGGAAAAGGCCAGTTTGCGGCCTTGCTGTCAACCTTGGACGGACCGCCCCGGCCGCGGCGAAGGGGGTGCCGCTGACGCGATAAATTGCCAGCTATTCCCGGCCCGCGACTTGTCTAGCCTGTCGCCCGGAGAGGGAGACATATTCATGAGCACGACAGCGGATACGCTCGACAAGGATACGCTCGACAAGGACGCCATTCTCGCGCGCTACCGCGCCGAGCGGGACAAACGGCTCCGGCCGGATGGCAATGACCAGTATCTGGAGACGAGCGGGCAGTTCGCCCATTATCTGGAAGACCCCTACACACCCCGGCGTGAACGGCCGCCCGTTACCGATCATGTGCATTTCGCCATGGTGGGCGGTGGCTTTGCCGGCCTTTGTGTCGGGGCGCGGTTGGCGCAGGCGGGGATCACCGATGTTCGGATCATCGACAAGGCGGGGGATTTCGGCGGCACCTGGTACTGGAACCGCTACCCCGGCGCGCAGTGCGATACGGCTTCGCTCATCTACATGCCGCTGCTCGAGGAAACCGGCCATGTGCCAACCGAGAAATATGCCCATGCCTCCGAAATCCTGGAGCAGTCGCGCCGCATCGGCCGCACCTTCGGCCTTTATGAAAAGGCATTGTTCCACACCCGCGTCACCGACATGCGGTGGGACGAGGACCGCAATGTCTGGGTGATCACCACCGACCGGGGCGATTGCTTCACGGCCGATCACATTGGCATGGGCACCGGGCCGCTGCACGTGCCCAAGCTGCCGGGCATTCCGGGCATCGAGCGTTTCAAGGGCCACAGCTTTCACACCAGCCGCTGGGATTACGAGTATACCGGTGGCGACGAGCATGGCGCGCCGATGGATCGCCTTGCCGACAAGCGCGTCGCCATCATCGGCACGGGGGCGACTGCGGTGCAGTGCGTGCCGCACCTCTCGAAGGCGGCGGGCGCACTTTACGTGGTGCAGCGCACCCCGTCCTCGATTGATGTGCGCGCCAACGCCCCCATCGATCCGCAATGGTTTGCCGACATCGCGACGCCCGGCTGGCAGAAGCGGTGGCTGGAGAATTTCGCCCAGAATGTCGGCATGGGGCCGCCGCCCGGCGAAGACCTGGTGCAGGACGGCTGGACCGAACTGACCCGTCGCATCCGCGATCAGATTGCCGGCCTGCCGCCCGAGGAGTTCACCCCGGAAGGGATGATGCGGGCCTATGAGGATGCCGATCTGAGGAAGATGGCGGAAATCCACGCCCGCGCCGAGGCGCTGGTGGAAGACAGGGAGACGGCTGAAAAGCTGAAAGCCTGGTATCGCCAGCTCTGCAAGCGGCCCTGCTTCCATGACGCCTATCTCCAGTCCTTCAACCGGCCGAACACCCATCTGATCGATACCGATGGCAAGGGCGTGGAAAGCATCGACGAGACAGGCTTCACCGTGGCCGGCAAGCATTATGAGGTGGATTGCATCATCTATGCCTCGGGCTTCGAGGTGGGCACCGCGCATGAGCGCCGGGCCGGGTTCGACATTGCCGGCGTGGGTGGGCGGCGGCTTTCCG
>CAYMZC010000018.1:0-26809 GCA_964394815.1 uncultured Sandaracinobacter sp.
ACGCTCTTCCGATCTGGCACGACCAGTATGCCGGCCCCGACCAAAGCCATCGAGAGGAAATCGCCCTCGAGCCAGTCATTCAGGCCGGTAAAGAAGAGGACCAGCAGCCAGAGGATGGAAACGGCCAGCGCCATCAGGCCCACCCGGCCTGCAATGGCCCCGATGGCGGCGCGGGCCTGCCCGCTTGCGCCCTCGCGCAGGTCGCCGGCGACCTGGCGGATGAGAATGCGATCGAGGCCGAACAGAGCAAGACTGGCGAGCAGGTTCACCGTGGATATGGCGAGCGCATAATGGCCGATCACCGCCGCGCCGGAGATCCGCGCCAGCAGGAAGGTCGAGAGGAAGGACGCGACGGCGACACTGCCTGAAATGGCATAGGCCATGAGGGCAGGCGATTTCGCAAGCCGCAGGACTGTCCTGAACAGGCTGTTGGCGGGCGGCATCGCGGCGGGAATTCCCTATTCTCGGCCCGGTCGGGCAAGCTCGCCCTGCCCTAGCGGCACGGCGTGCCGGTGGCAACGCGTGCCGGTCAGAGGCCGGACCAGCCGCGGAACCATTGCACGAAGCGCGGGATTCCCGCCTCGATGGGCGTGGACGGGGCAAAGCCGTGATCACGGGCGATCGCCGAGACATCGGCATAGGTGTCGGGCACGTCTCCGGGCTGCATGGGGTGGAATTCCCTTTCCAGCCGGCGGCCGCAGGCCTGCTCGATCAGGTCCACAAGGCGCATCAGCTCTTCGGAACGGCTGTTGCCGATGTTGTAGAGGGCATGGGGGGCATGGCTTCCCCCGGGCTTTTCCTGCCCGTCATCAGCCGGGGGCCGGTAAAGACAGGCAAGCACGCCGGCGATGATGTCATCGACATAGGTGAAATCGCGCCGCATGCGCCCATGGTTGAAAATGCGGACCGGCTGCCCCTTCAGGCAGCTTTCGGTGAAATGCCAGACGGCCATGTCCGGCCGGCCCCATGGCCCGTAGACGGTGAAGAAGCGCAGGCCGGTGAGCGGAATGCGGTAGAGATGGGCGTAGGTCTCGCTCATCAGTTCGTCCGCCTTCTTGGTGGCAGCATAGAGCGAGACGGGATGATCCGTCCTGTCCTCCACGCGGAAAGGCAGGCTCGCATTGGCGCCATAGACTGACGAGGAGGAGGCATAGACCATCGGCACCCGCAGCCGCCGCGCCACTTCCAGCATGTTGAGATGCCCGGCAAGATTGGAATGGGCATAGGCATGGGGGTGGTCGATGGACCAGCGGACGCCCGGCTGCGCGCCGAGATGCGCAATGGCGCTGATCGGCCCCAGCTTCGCGGATGCCCTGGCGATCGCGGCATCGAGGGCCGCCATGTCCGCGAAATCGACCCGCAGATCGAGAAAGCCGGGCCTGTCCAGTCCGGCGAGGCGCGCGCGTTTGAGGGCGGGGTCGTAATAGGGTGTCAGGTTGTCGATCCCGGCAACCGTCTCGCCGCGATCGAGAAGCGCGCGGGAAAGATGATGGCCGATGAAGCCCGCCGCACCGGTGACAAGGATGCTCATGCGGACCACTTTCTGCCGTGCTGCCGGCGAAACCCGAGGTGAAAAACTGTTGCCTTGGCCATCAAAGCGCAGATGCGCCGGTTTTCAGGGTGGAGCAAGCGCCGCATCTGACTTACTAATCGGGCATGAGCGAGCAAAGGGCACGGATTCTCAGACCATACACCCAGAGGGTGCGCGATGCCCGTTACCTTGCCGGCAAGACCATTGCCGTCACGCTTCTTGTCATAACCGCGATGTTCATGGGGCTCACGCTGGCCCTGTTCGGGCTGCCGGGCCTGTTCATTCCGCTCACGCCGATCCTGATCCTGATCGGGTTCATGCTGTGGCTTTCGCCCGATTCCGACCCGGATCTCGACAAGCCGATCGAGCGGACCTTCTATTTCTTCTTCGCCGTGGCGCTGATGTGGCCCAATTACATCGCGCTCAACATTCCCGGCCTGCCCTGGGTTTCCTTCCAGCGAATCGTCGCCCTCGTCATCATCGCGCTCGGCTTCTACGCGATTTCCTCGTCGAAGCGCGTGCGCGGAGAAATCGGCGAGGTGCTGCGGTCGAGCACGCCCATACGCCGCCTCTTCCTGGCATGGGTCGCCCTGCAGTTCATCATGCTGTTCGTGGCCCGGCTGGAAACGATGGAACGGTGGGTCCATTACCAGCTCGTCTGGAACTTCATGTTCCTCATGGCCTTGTGGGTGATGCGCCGGCCTGGCCGGCCGCAGCGGATGCAGTATCTGCTCATCATCGGCATCATCGTGACCTCGCTGCTGGTGATACCCGAAGTCCGCCGGGAACAGGTGCTCTGGGCCACCAGCATCCCCAGCTGGCTGGGCGTGGACCCGGAGGTGCAGGTCAAGCTGATCGAGGGCAGCCGTCGAAGCGGCCTTTATCGTGCGATCTCGATCTACCTGACATCGGTCACCTATGGCGAATATATCGCCGTTTCGGTGCCCTTCGTGCTCTATGCCATCTTCCATGCGAAGACACCCATCCGCTTCGCCCTCGCGATCGCCGTCTTCGCCCTGCTGTTCAACGCCGCCTACCAGACCAACACCCGCACCTCGATGGTGGGCTTCGTGATTGCAACGGGCGTCTTCTCGGCCCTGTGGATCGCGCGCCGCTTCCGGGAGAATTTCCACAAGCGCGACGTGCTGTCGGCGGCCATGTTCTGGGGCTTCCCGGCTGCGGGCCTCGCGTTCCTGTCCGTGATCCTGTCGGTCAATCGAATCCGGGTCAGGGTTCTGGGCGGCAGCGAGCATGAGGCAAGCGATGCGGGCCGGGATGCCCAGTGGGACATGGCCATTCCCAAGATCATCCGGAACCCGTTCGGATATGGCGTGGACACGGTTGGTATTCACGTGCCCTACACGAACCTCGCCGGCATCCCCACGATCGACAGCTACTTCATCAACCTGCTGATCGATTATGGCATTCCGGGCTTCCTCATCTTCCTCGGGCTGTTCATCGCCGGATCGATCACCGGGGCCAAGGTCTACATCAATTCGGAAAACCGGGACGAGGACATTGCCGGGCCTGCCGCAGTCAGCCTCTTCATCTTCCTCTTCACCCGCTCGGTGCTGAGCTCCGAAGGCGCGCAGTTCCTCGCCTTCATGCTGACGGCGATGATCCTGGCGCTGCACTGGCGACAGCAGCAGCGGGCGCCCGCGAAAGCGCCGGCGCAACCTGTGGAGCCGCTGTACGGGCTGCCTCCCCGGCGCATCGGCGCGCTGGCCCGCAACCGCTAAGCCCGCTTCGGGATGAAGGCGCATGAATCAACCGCCGCGCGCGCCGGTTCGCCGCGGCCGCTGGTGATCGCCCTGGCCGTCGCGGGCTTTCTCGTCCTCAGGCTGCTGCCACCGCCCGCCGGGCTGGGGCCAGATGGCTGGGCGGTCGCGGCGCTTGCGCTGCTGATGGCGACGCTGTGGCTGACGGAGGCGCTGCCCCTGTCGATGACGGCGACCCTGCCCTTTCTGCTGCTGCCCGTGATGGGGGTGATGAAGCCAGACGAGATCGCCGGTCTCTACTGGTCCCCCACCATCTTCCTGGTGCTCGGGGGCGCCATCGTCGCCATCGCCCTGGAGCAGCGCGGCCTGCACCGGCGCCTTGCCCTTGGCATCGCGCGGATGGCGCCGGACTCGCCGGCGGGCCTTCTGCTCGCCCTGATGGCGGCCACGGCCATCACCTCGATGCTGGTGTCGAACACGGCCTCGGCGCTCATCATGATGCCAGTCGCTCTGGCGATGGCGCGGTCGATCGGCGCCGAAGGCGGTGCGCAGGCCGGCGGCCATTCCGGTCTGACGACCCTTCTGGTTCTGGGCGTTGCCTATGCGGCAACCATTGGCGGCTTCGGCACGCTTGTCGGCTCCCCCACCAACGCCATCGCAACCGGAATCATCGAGCGCAGCCTGAACCTCAGGATCGATTTCCTGACATGGGCCATGTTCGGCCTGCCGCTCGTCATCCTCGCGGTGCCGCTGGCTGCCGGGCTGTTGTTGCTGATGTTCCGCCCGGCGCCCGGCACGCGCCTGCCCCGCATCGGGCCGGCGACACGGCTGCCGGCCATGGGCAAGGACGAAAAGCATGTCCTTGCCGTGGTCTCGGCGCTCGTCCTTGCCTGGATTTTCACGCCGCTTGCCGGCCCGGCGCTCGGCCTGCCGCGCATCGATGACGGCATGATCGCCATTGCGGCGGCCCTACTTCTGCTGGCCATGCCGGCCTCGGGCGGCGGCCCGCTCCTGCCCTGGCATGCCCTGAAGCAGGTGCCCTGGGACATATTGCTGATGTTCGGCGGTGGTCTCGCGCTGGCGGGCGCCATTTCGCAATCCGGCCTTGCTGCATGGCTCGGCGCCGGCCTCTCGGGGCTTTCGGCGCTGCCGGCATGGGGCCTTGCCGCCCTGATGATCGCGGCCATCATCCTTGTCACCGAATTCGCAAGCAATGTGGCCACCGCGTCGGGCTTCGTGCCCGTGGTCGCGGCGGTGATCCTCGCCACGGGGGCCGACCCGCTGTTCTTCGCCATGTGCGCGGCACTTGCCTCGTCCTGGGGCTTCATGATGCCGGCTGGAACCGGCCCCAATGCCATCGCCTATGCAACCGGCGAGGTGAGCGTGCGCCAGATGGTGCGGACAGGCTTCATCCTCAATCTTGCCGGCATACCGCTGCTGGTTGCCATTTGCGCCCTTGTCGCGAAAATGATCTGAAACGCCGGGGAGACAGAAACGACCATGAAGACCCTGGGACTGGCACTATAAGAGCATCGCGGCTTCGGGCCGGGCTTTGATTTCGTGCGGCTCTTCCTGGCTTCGGGGGTCGTGCTCTGGCACTGTTTTCCGATCACCGCCGGCAGCGCCCGGCTGATCGAGGCGACGCCTTTCTGGTTCATCGTCAGTTCCATGGTGCCGATGTTCTTCGCGGTTTCGGGCTTTCTCGTGATCGCCAGCGCAACGCGCGTGCCCGTGGGACCGTTCCTGATGAACCGCGTGGCCCGCATCTTCCCCGCGCTGATCGTCGTCGTGGGGCTGATGGCGCTCGCCGTCGGGCCGCTGATCTCGTCGGTTCCGCCCGGCATCTATTTCGAAAGCAGTCGCCTGTGGCGCTATCTCGCGACAGGGCTGGGACTGGTCTCCTTCGACCTGCCCGGCGTCTTCGAGGCGAACCCCTATGCGCGGGTGGTGAACGGCAGCCTGTGGACCGTGCCGCACGAGATCCTGTGCTATCTCATGGTCGCGGGCCTGATGATCCTGGGCCTGGCCGGGCGCTGGTGGGCGCTCACGCTTCTGTTCGCCCTGATCTTCCTGCTCGCCTTTCTTGGCCAGTGGGCGCCAGTGGGCACGCTTCCCGGTCCTGTCGAGATGCTCGTCCGGTCGCCGCATTTCGCACAGGGCTCGAAGATCATTCCCTTCTTCCTGCTGGGCGCCATCTTCTACCTCGCGCGGGGGCGCATTCCGCTGGACTGGCGGCTGGCGGCCCTGTCGCTCGTGGCGGTGATGGCGATCGGCACCCTTGTCGACCCCTCGGCGCGCAAGGGGGCGCTGCTGTGGCTGGCGGCAGGGCCGCCACTGACCTATCTGACCGTCTGGGCAGGCATGGTGCGCCTGCCGAAGCCGAATTTCCTGGGCGGCGGCGATTTCAGCTACGGCGTCTATCTCTGGCATTTCCCGATTCTCCAGTTGCTGGTGATGGCCTTCGGGATCGGCAGCTGGTGGGTGCTGGGGCTGGCGAGCATCCTGCCGGTGATGCTGGTGGCGGCGGCTTCATGGCATTTCGTGGAAAAGCCGGCGCTCGCATGGCGCAAGCGCCATTCGCTGGCAGGCGCGCGCGCCGCAAAGGGCTGAACGGGTCCGGCGACGCGGGAAAGCGGCTTTCACGGCTCAAGCCCGTTGTCGGGCGCAGGCGTTTGGGCTAGGCCCCCCGCAAGCACAAGGACCGGTCGAATGAAACTGCTTGCAGCCAACAGCAACCCCAAGCTGGCGGAAGATATCGCCCGCTATCTCGAACTTCCTTTGACGGCGGCCAGCGTGCGCCGCTTCGCCGACGAGGAAATCTTTGTCGAGATCCATGAGAATGTCCGCGGGCAGGACATGTTCGTGCTGCAATCCACGTCGGCGCCGGCCAATGACAATCTGATGGAGCTGCTGATCTGCATCGATGCGCTCAGGCGCGCATCGGCCCGGCGGATCACGGCGGTCATCCCCTATTTCGGCTATGCCCGGCAGGACCGCAAGCCCGGACCCCGCACGCCGATTTCGGCCAAGCTCGTCGCCAATCTGATCACCGAAGCAGGCGCATCGCGCGTGCTTTCCGTCGATCTTCATGCCGGTCAGATCCAGGGCTTCTTCGACGTGCCGGTGGACAATCTCTTCGCCGCCCCCGTGATGTCAGCCGATATCCAGGCCCGCTACCCGGATTACCAGGGCAAGCTGATGGTGGTTTCGCCCGACGTGGGCGGCGTGGTGCGCGCCCGCGCCCTCGCACGCCGCCTCGACAATGCCCCGCTCGCCATCGTCGACAAGCGGCGCGAGCGTCCGGGCGAATCGGAAGTGATGAACATCATCGGCGACGTGCGTGACCGATTCTGCATCCTGATCGACGACATCGTCGATTCGGCCGGCACGCTGTGCAATGCCGCCAAGGCGCTGATGGACGCGGGCGCGGCCGGCGTTTCCGCCTATGTGACCCATGGCGTTCTTTCGGGCGGAGCCGTTGCGCGCGTCGAAGGCTCGGCGCTGAAGGAACTGGTCATCACCGACAGCATTCACGCAACATCGGCCGTGAGCGAGGCGAAAAAGATCCGCGTGCTCACCATCGCGCCGCTCATCGGGGAAGCGATCCGCCGGATTTCCGACGAAAGCTCGGTTTCCAGCCTGTTCGACTGAGCCGCCTCCGCACGAAACGGCAGCCATCTTACCCCAGTTCGCGCACCAGCCGCTTCGGGGCCACTGCCCTGTAGCTTTCGACGATCCAGCCCGGAATCAGTTCCGGGTCGAGCGGCATGTCCCCCGCCTCGGCGGGCATCAGGCGGCATTCCACCCAGCCATGAGGGCCAAGACCATAGCGCGCGGGCGTGCAGCCATTGAACATCAGGGCAAAGTCGGCGGAAGCGGGCAGCTTCAGCAGAAGCGAGAGCCCCGCATTTGCAGCCGCCGTCTGCCCCGGCGCGATTGCCCCCGAGGACAGAAGCGCGAAGATCCTGCGGCCAACCTTGAACGCTTCCGCGCCCCATGGGTTGTCAGCCCAGGCCCCTGGAAGGGCGAGCGCCTGGGCGCGCACCAGTGCGCCAGGCCTGTCCATGCTGGACAGCGCCATCCGGCCAGCCCCTATTTCGGGGCGCCCGTGGCCGACGGGAACAGCTTGCGCAGTTCGGCATCCAGCTTCGGCGCAATGGCCTTTTCGGCGGCCTGCATGCGCGGGCCGAAACGCTGCTGTATCTGGCGGTTCACGCCAGCCAGAACCGCTGGCTGCCGCGCCCGCAGCTTCATGCCCGCAGGCGAGCTGTAGAAGGCCGTGATGGCCTTGAGCTCGGCCTCGGTGAACTCGCGGGCATAGGCCTCGATCGTCAGCTGCCGCGACACGGGCTGCATTTCGCGCATGACAGGGCCTAGCGCATCCGCCTGCATCGCGCCCATGCGGGCTATGGCCGCGTTGAAGGCGGGCTGGTTCTTGGCGGCCTCGGCCCGGTATTGTGGGCTGTTGCGCAGCATCGAGCGTATGGCGGCGCCCTCGCGCATCTGTTGCAGCTGGCTGTCAAGCCCGGCCTTCTGGGCCGCGGGCGGTGTCAGCAGGTCGACAAGGGCCGTGGCCGCCTGCGTGGTTGCAGCGGACTGCGCCAGAACCGGGCTGGCCGCCAGCAGGGCAAAGCCTGCCACAAGCACGGGAAAGCGCCCCTTCATTGCCATCACCATATTGAAACTCCTTGCAAAGGCCCTCGTGGGCTGCCCCGCCAGCCGGGCAGGGGTGCGGGTCATCGTGTCATCAACCAGACCAGAGAGACAGACCCCAGAATGATGCGGTACCATGCAAAGGGCGCGAAGCCGTGGCGGCTGACAAAGCCCACAAGCCAGCGGACAACCAGAAGCGCTGCCAGGAAGGCCGTGACGAAACCGACCCCGATGAGCGTCATATCATTGAAATCGAGGACGTCTCGCTCCTGCCAGAGGGCATAGACTGTCGCGGCGCTCATGGTGGGAACAGCCAGGAAGAAGCTGAACTCCGCAGCGGTCCGCCGGTCGACACCCATCAGCAGCGCGCCCATGATCGTCGCGCCCGAGCGGGAGACACCGGGCACCATCGCAAGGCACTGGACGATGCCGATGCCGCCCGCAGTCTTCCAGCCCAGTTCCTCGACGGAGCCTTCCACGCGGACTGGAATGCTGCGCTCGATCAGGAGAATCGCGATGCCACCCACAATCAGGGCCACCGCCACGGTTTCGGGGCTGTTCAGCAGCGCGCGGATGCCTTCATAGGCAACCACACCAACGAGCATGGCAGGCACGAAGCCAAGGATGATGTTGCGGGTGAAGGCAATGGCGCCGGCATCCCGGCCGAGAAGGCCCCGCGCCACCCCCCAGAATCGGCTCCAGTAGACCACCATGACGGCCAGGATGGCGCCAAGCTGGATGGCGATCTTGAAGGCCGCAGATCCTTCACCCTTGAAGCCCAGCAGCTCGGCGCCGAGAATCAGGTGACCGGTGGATGAGACCGGGATGAATTCGGTCAGACCCTCGACAAGGCCGAGAAGGAAAGCCTGGAGCAAGGGGGTCAGTTCCATCATCATCCTTGAATTGTCGTGGCATGGTGTACGTGGCTGGCGGAGGCCGAGCGACCCGCCAGCCTGCCTCAGGCCGCTTTCGCGAAGCGGCCGCCGGGGCGGTAGCGCTCAAGCCAGGCGGGCGCTGCGGCAGCCATGGGCACGGGCACGATTCCCAGTTCGGCAAGGCCGGAAGCGCCTGCGGAGACTACATTGTCCCTCTGCAGCATGAGCAGCTGATCGCGAGTGATGGGAGCGCCCGGCAGGAAGGAAAAAGCAGCCAGAAGCCCGGCCGCTGCATCGGGCACATCGACCAGCGGCTTTTCATGCCCGGTTTCCCGGGCGATGAAGGCCATGATCTCGCGCATGGAAAGCACATCCGGCCCGCCCAGCTCCCAGCAGCCGCCCGGCTGGCCTTCCATCTGGCGCGCCACGACAGCGGCGACAGCATCGGCCACATCGCTGACGAAGACCGGCTGGAACCGTGTGGCGGGCGCAACCACGGGAACGAAGGGCGCCCCCGCGATCAGCCGTGCAAAACGGTTGGTGAAGCCATCGTCGGCGCCGAAAACGAGGCTCGGCCTGAGGATTGCAGCCGTGGGGAAGGCGGAAAGCACACCGGCCTCACCTTCCGCCTTGCTCCGCCCATAGGCCGAGGGGCTGTCAGGATCTGCGCCGATGGCGGACATCTGGACGAAGGCCCGGCATCCGGCGGCGGCGGCGGCCTGGGCCACGACGGCAGCACCGCGCGCCTGCACCTCGGCGAAGCGCTGGCCGCCACGTTCGTCCAGAATGCCGACAAGGTTGATCACGGCATCGGAGCCGGCGACGGCCGCAGCAAGGCTTCCGGGCACGCGCACATCGGCCCTGACGGCGCCGATCTGCCCCAGATCGCCCAGCGGCTTCAGCCGCATCGCACGATCCGGATTGCGACAGGCGATTCGCACACGCCAGCCTGCACGGGCGAAAACTTCGGTTACGGCGGCGCCGATGAAGCCCGAACCGCCGATGATGGTGACGAGACCCCCCTTGGGGAGAAGGGGCGCTTCGAGCCCGGAAATGACCGCTGGTTTCATGCAGAAGCCTCTAGCCTTTGCGAAGCCCAGTTGACAATCGCCTCCGGCCCTCATAACGACCCGGCCTCGCACATGCGAACGGCACCTTGCCCAGGTGGCGGAATTGGTAGACGCGCAGGTTTCAGGTACCTGTGGCCGAAAGGCCGTGGAGGTTCGAGTCCTCTCCTGGGCACCAAGGGTCTGATTAAAGCCCTTTCATTCCCGATAAATCAGTTGTGACGCGGGGATCAGGACCGGCCACGGGCGGGCCTTTGCATTGGTGGTTGCGACATTCTCCGCGCAGATGCGGAGTGGGGCATTTGCGGCGATTTCGTGCATTTCCTGTTGCGCCGGTGGCGATTTTCCGCCCCAAGGGCCGTGCAAAATGAGAGAAGACGCACAGGAACCGGAAAATTGCACAAGATCGACGAAAAGCTGCAGCCCATCCTGGAAGAGGTTCTGCGCCGCAACGCCGGCGAGGCGGAATTTCACCAGGCCGTCCGCGAAGTTCTGGAGAGCCTTGGCCGCGTGATCGCCAAGCATCCGGAATATGCCGACAACGCCCTGATCGAGCGAATCTGCGAACCCGAGCGCCAGATCATCTTCCGCGTTCCATGGGTTGATGATCATGGCAAGGTCCATATCAACCGGGGTTTCCGCGTACAGTTCAACTCGGCGCTGGGGCCATACAAGGGCGGCATCCGCTTCCACCCGTCCGTCAATATCGGAATCATCAAGTTCCTCGGTTTCGAGCAGATCTTCAAGAATGCGCTGACCGGCATGCCCATCGGCGGCGGCAAGGGCGGGTCCGATTTCAATCCGCGCGGGCGGTCCGACGGCGAGATCATGCGATTCTGCCAGTCCTTCATGACCGAACTCTACCGCCATATCGGCGAATATACCGATGTGCCCGCCGGTGACATCGGCGTGGGCGGGCGCGAAGTGGGCTACATGTTCGGCCAGTACAAGCGGCTGACGAACCGCTACGAAGCCGGTGTGCTGACGGGCAAGGGCCTTGTCTATGGCGGCTCGCGCGCCCGCACCGAGGCGACCGGCTATGGCGCGGTCTATTTTGTCGAGCGCATGCTTTCCACCCGTAACGAGGGGCTGGAGGGCAAGCGGGCCGTGGTTTCCGGATCGGGCAATGTCGCCATCTACACCATCGAGAAGCTCCAGGCCTTCGGCGCCAGGGTCGTCGCCTGCTCCGATTCCAATGGCTATGTGGTGGACGAAGCTGGGATCGATCTCGATCTCGTGAAGGACATCAAGGAAATCCGCCGCGGCAGGATTTCCGACTATGTCGCAGCGCGCGGCAAGGGCGCTCATTATGTCGAAAAGGGCTCAGTATGGGATGTGCCCTGCGACATCGCCATGCCCTCGGCCACCCAGAACGAACTGACAGGCAAGGATGCGCGCGTGCTGATCGGCAATGGTGTGAAGGCCGTTGGCGAAGGCGCCAACATGCCCTGCACCCCCGAGGCCGTGCGCCTGTTCCAGGAAGCGGGCGTGCTGTTCGGCCCCGGCAAGGCGGCCAATGCCGGCGGTGTCGCCACATCGGCGCTGGAAATGCAGCAAAATGCCTCGCGCGACAGCTGGAGCTTCGAAAAGACCGAGGACCGGCTGGCTGGCATCATGCGCGACATTCACGACAGCTGCGCCCAAACTGCCGAGGAATTCGGCACGCCGGGCGATTATGTGCTGGGGGCGAACATCGCCGGCTTCGTGCGCGTGGCGGAAGCCATGCGCGCCATGGGCGTCATCTGAGGCAGGACGTTGCCGGGCAGTGCGTGGCCGGGCGGGCTGCTCTGCCCGGCCGCGGCTGCCCGACCTGTTTCCCGGTCAGCTCATCAGTGCTTCGGCTGGCTCATCCTGTCGACATAGGCGATGCCGATTGCCGAGATGATGAAGACGCTGTGGATGATCGTCTGCCACATCACGCCTTCGGCCGTGACAGTTGCGGTATCGCGGCCGATGTTCGAGGCCTCGATGAAGGTGCGGAGCAGGTGGATGGAGGATATGCCGATGATGGCCATCGCCAGCTTCACCTTGAGCACTCCGGCATTCACATGGCTCAGCCATTCCGGCTGATCCGGGTGGCCCTGCAGGCCAAGGCGCGAAACGAACGTCTCGTAGCCGCCGACGATCACCATCACCAGAAGATTGGAAATCATCACCACGTCGATGAGGCCAAGGACGACCAGCATGATCTGCTGTTCGCCGAACTCGGTCGCGTGCGAGACAAGGTGCAGCAGTTCCTTCAGGAACAGGAACACATAGACGCACTGGGCGACGATGAGGCCGAGATAGAGCGGCAACTGCAGCCAGCGCGAGCTGAAGATGAGAAGCGGCAGGGGCCGAAGCGGGGATGCGGGATCGGTTTTCTTCATGGCGGCGCCGTCTAGCCCAGCCACGCCCCGGCTTTCCAGATGATTTGATGGCGGGACATGGCCAAGGCGTGCCGTGCCGCCTGGCGCGCCTGCCCGTCAGCGCGAAATGGTGGTCCCGACAGGATTCGAACCTGTGGCCTACGGTTTAGGAAACCGCCGCTCTATCCTGCTGAGCTACGGGACCATGAAGCCTCCATGCGCGAAGCCGGCGAAAGGTTCAAGCGGCTGGCGCATGCCGGCTAGACTCAGGCATCGGCCCTCTGGCGCGGACGGAATGGCAGGGGGGCAATCTCGATACCCTCCGACAGCAACTCGACAGCATCGGCAAGGCTGGCCTCGCCGTAGATGCCGCGCACTTGTGGCTTGCCGGCTTCAGCATCTGATCGGGCACTGTCGTCCGAAGGCGTTTCGTCATCCGGCCCGGCGGCTGCGCTCTTGTGGCGCCGCCGCGCTTCGGCCACGAAATCCGCGCCGACATAATCGCACTCGGATTCCAGCCTGGCCTGAAGGGCCGCCAGTTCGCGCAGGGCTTCCTTGCGCGCCATATCGCTGGCTGTCTGGTTGCCCTTGGGGCCGACCGAGGGCGCCATCACGGCTTTCTCGATCGCCCGGTCCTCGCAGATGGGGCAGGCCACGAGATTGCGCGCGCGCTGCTCCGCATAATCCTCGCTGGACCCGAACCATGCCTCGAAGACATGGCCGTGCCCGCATTTCAGATCGAAGACGATCACCGGCCGCCACCTGCGATGACGGGCTGGGGAAGCGGGCGGGAATGGGCCAGATTCGGGATGCGCGCGCGGGCATCCTCGACCCGTGCGAGATCGAGGCCGACCATGGCTTCGCCGGGCCTGTCGCCCATGTCGAGAAGGACATGGCCCCAGGGATCGACCACGAGGGAATGGCCATAGGTTTCGCGCCCGTCCTCGTGCAGGCCGGTCTGGGCGGCGGCAATGATGAAACTTCCAGTCTCGATGGCGCGCGCCCGCATCAGCACATGCCAATGGCCCTCGCCCGTCGGCACGGTGAAGGCCGCTGGCTGCGCGATCACATGCGCGCCGGCGCGGGCAAGCGCCGCATGAAGATGCGGGAAGCGCAGGTCGTAGCAGATGGCGAGGCCGAGCCGGCCCCAGTCAAGCTGCACCAGCCGGAGATCGGCGCCCGGCTCGAAACTGGCCGATTCCCGGTATCTGTCCCCATTGGGGAGATCGACATCGAAAAGATGGATCTTGTCATAGCGGGCCAGGATGGCCCCATCCGGCCCGATCACGAAACTGCGGTTGGCAAGCTTTCCGCCACCGGTGCGGATGGCAAGCGAGCCGATGCTGACCGCCACCTGCCTTTCACGGGCAACAGTGCGCAGGGCGGCAAGCGTCGGATCATCCTCTTCCGCCATGGCATTGGCTGCCAAGCGCTTCGAATTGCGGTCGAGAAGGCCGCACATCTCGGGCGTGAAGACGATATCCGCCCCGGCTTCGGCCAGACGGTCGACCGCCGCGGCCAGATCCGCCGCGTTGCGGGACGGGTCAAGACCCGTCGTCGTCTGGACCAGCCCGGCTTTCAGCATCAGGCGGCAAGAAGAGGGTCGAGGCCACCGGCTTCATCGAGCGCGGCAAGATCATCGGAGCCGCCGATATGGCGACCGTCTATGAAGACCTGGGGAACGGTCGTGCGACCATTGGCGCGCTCGAGCATCTCCGTCCGCTTCGGCCCGCCCATGGTGATGTCATATTCCTCGAACTGGACGCCCTTGGAGGACAGCAGCGCCTTGGCGCGCGTGCAGTAGGGGCAGAAGAATTTGGTGTAGATTTCAATCTTCGCCATGCGCGTCCTGTCTTTCCATTTCCCGAGGATAGGTGCTCGCATCGGCCATCGCAACCCGTGCGAATGTGAGGACCCCGACACGCGCGGCGCCGCCACGCTTCAGGACGCGGGCGCAGGCCGAGGCGGTCGCGCCGCTTGTCATCACATCATCGACGAGAAGGATGGCGCGCCCGCCTATCCGGGCGCCGGCTGCCGGGGCGAGGCGGAAGGCGCCCTGCACATTGCGCTGGCGCTGCCGCCGCGTGAGGCCCTGGCTGCGCGGTGTGGCGCGCACACGCCGGAGACCGTCGACGAGAAGATCGGACCTGGTCGATTCGGCAAGCGCCCGGGCAAGCAATGCGGCCTGATTGTAGCCGCGCCCGGACAGGCGCCAGCGATGCAGCGGAACCGGCACGAGCAGGGGCTGACCTTCGAGCATGGCCGGTGCGGTACGGGCCATGGCGGCGGCCATCATGGCGGCATAGGCATGGCGGCCGTTCTTGAAGGCGAGAACGGCCGAGCGCGCGGGGCCTTCGTAAAGATAGGCGGCGCGGGCGCCGTCATGGTCTGGCGGTTCGGCAAGGCAGCCAAGGCAATGGCTTTCAGCCGACCACTGAACCGGCAGCGGGTGGCCACAGGACTGACAGGACGCCGCCGGCACCATCGGCAGGGCCGACCAGCAATCCGCGCAGAAGGCATGAAGGCCCTGCGCCGGGCCGCCGCCCGCGACCGGGGCCTTGCAGGCGATGCAGGCAGGCGGCATCAGCAGATCGACAAGGCCGCGCAGGCCATGGCTGAAGCCATCGGCGAAGCGGGCTGAAAGGGCCTGCGGAAAGGGCATTGCGCGACCCTAGCGCGAACAGCGGAGGCAGGCGAGATGGAAGCTATGGAGCCATTTGACCGTGATGCGCGCCGCAGGGCACGCGACCGGGCAGCCCGCCTGCTGGGTGACCGTGACGATATCCTGCGCCACGTGGCCGGGGAACTGGCCGAAAGGGCGCGCCTTCTCGGTCCGGTGCCGGATGGTCCGGCATTACGGATCGGGCTGATGGTGCCGCCGCCGCAAGGGGTGATTTGTGCCGACCCCGGCTTCGACCTTGCGCGCAGGCATGGCGGGGTCCAGTGCGACGAGGACAGGCTGCCGTTTGCCGATGCAGCCTTTGCGCACATTGTCGGCCTGATGACGCTGCACGGCGTGAACGACCTGCCGGGCGCGCTGATCCTCTGCCGCAGGGCGCTGAAGCCCGGTGGCCGGTTTCAGGCCGCCTTCCCGGCAGGCCTGTCGCTTGGCGGCGTGCGCCAGGCGTTTCTGGCCGCTGACATGCAGTCGGGACGCGGCGTGCCTGTGCGGCTTGGCCCGGCAGTGGATCCAGCCGAGGCGGCCGGGCTGCTGCAGCGCGCCGGTTTCGTGGACCCGGTAGCGGAAGTGGAGACACTGCGTCTTCGGTTCGCAAGCCTTGCCGCGCTGGCGCGCGATGTCCGCGCCCATGGAGACAGTGGCTGGCTTGCAGCCCGCGCGCGTGGGCTGACGACGCCGGGCCGCTGGATGCTGGCCGAGCGTGCATTTGCCGAAGGCGCCGACCCGGATGGTCGCATCGGCGTGGATCTGCAAATCCTCTACCTTTCGGCGCGCGCGCCCTGACGGCTTCGCTATCGGACGGCCTTCAATCAGGCTGTTCTGGAATCAGGCTGTTCAGGGCATCCGTTCCAGATAGGGGCGCACCAGATCCGGGTGCGTGACAGGCAGGAAGTGGCCGGTGCCCGGAAAACGCAGCACGGTTGCGTCCGGGTGCATGGCGGCGATCAGCTGCTCTTCCCGCTCGGGCACGGTGCTGCCGTCTGAAGCACACAGGAGCGTGAAGGGAAAATCACAGGCCTTCATGCTGTCTTCGAGGGTGGTTGAGACACCGCGGAAGCTGGTGGATTCCCATGCCGGCGAGCAGGCCAGACGGACGCCTTCGCCATCGGGCAGGAAACCGCCCTCAAGATAGGCATCGAGTGCGCTGTCGGACCAGTCGGCGAAGACGCCCCGGCCATGATAGGCCTCTCGGGCCGCGGCAAGGCTCGGAAAACTGCCGCGCCGGCGGGCCGCCCGGTCGGCCATGAAATTCGAAGGCGCCCCGCTTGCCTCGCGAACGGCGCGATAGGCCGAAGCCTCGGCAAAGGGAATGAAAGGCGGATCGATCAGCGTAACACTGCTGGCAAGACCGGGGTTTTCAACGGCCGTCTCGAAAGCCGAAGTGGCCCCGAAGCTGTGCCCGGCCAGCCGCACCGGGCCGCCGCCCAGCGCATCCAGAAGCGCCTTCATGTCCTGCCGGTAGATGTGCCAGTCGACAGGAATGGCCGCCGGGTCGGCCTCCAGTTCGGTGCGCCCGTGGCCACGGGCGTCGAAGGCGACGACGCGGAACTTCGCCCCGAGCGGCCGGAGAAGATCGACATAGAGGCGGGCGCACATGCCGGTTGCATGGGCAAACAGGAAAAGCGGGCCTTCCCCCCATTGCAGGGTGAAGATGCGGCCGCCCGGCACCGCGACGTAGCGTTCGAGAATTTCAGTCATTGCAGAAGTACATGCACGGCTTCGGCGTGCCATCCAAGCCAGACATCCTCGTCCCAGCTGAAATCCTCCTGGTCCCAGCGGGTCAGGTTGGGCCTGATCACGCGCACGCGCCGCCCCCCTTCCAGACGCACGTCATAAACGGATTCCGAGCCGAGATAGGCAATATCCATGATCCGGCCCTTGAGGACATTGTAGCCGGGTGGCGTGCCCTCCATCACGGGCGGCGGCTCGTTGTTGGAGCGCTTGTGAAGCTCGACCTTCTCGGGCCGGACCGAAAGCCAGATCTGGACGGTTCCCGAAGCGCCCGTGCCATGATCGAGCCAGGCGCGGATTCCCACCTCGGGCAGGTTGATGATGGCATGATCGCTTTCGTCAGTCTCGACCCGGCCCTCGAACAGGTTCACCGAGCCGATGAAATCGGCCACCAGGCGCGAAGCCGGAAATTCGTAGATGTCGGCCGGCGTCGCCACCTGCATCAACGATCCCTTGTGCATCACGGCGCAGCGGGTCGCGAGGGCGAGGGCTTCGTCCTGGTCATGGGTCACCATGACGAAAGTGATGCCGAGCTGATCCTGCAGCGCGGACATTTCGAAGCGCAGTTCCTCGCGCAGCTTGGCGTCGAGCGCCGAAAGCGGCTCATCGAGCAGGAGCACGCGCGGCCGCTTGACGATGGCGCGAGCCAGCGCGACGCGCTGGCGCTGGCCACCCGAAAGCTGGTCCGGCATGCGGTCGCCATAGCCCTCGAGCTGGACGAGCGCGAGTGCAGCCTCTGCCCGCGCGCGCCGCTCGGCAGCGACCACGCCTTCCATCCTGAGGCCATATTCGATGTTCCGCATCACCGAGAGGTGCGGAAACACGGCATAGTTCTGGAACACCATGTTCACCGGCCGCCGGTTGGGCGGGACATGTGTCACATCCTTGCCGTCGATCAGGATCTGGCCGCTCGAGGGAGTCTCGAAACCGGCCAGCATGCGCAGCAGGGTGGTCTTGCCGCATCCGGATGGGCCGAGCAGGGCAAAAAACTCCCGCTCTTCAATGCTGAGGCTGACATTGTCGACCGCCGTGACCGCGCCGAAGCGCTTTGTGATGTTGCGGAATTCTATGATGGAACCCATCAGCGGCGGACCTCGGCAAGAGCACGCGCCTGCAGGCGCAAGGCCATGAAGGTGAGCGCGATGGTCAACAGAAGAAGCAGGGTGGAAATGGCGTTCACCTTGGGCGTTACCGAGAAGCGGACCATCGAATAGACCTTCACCGGGAAGGTGACGGTATCCGGGCCGGCCGTGAAGAAGGTGATGACGAAATCGTCAAGCGAAAGGGTGAAGGCCAGCAGCGCCCCGGCAAGAAGCGCCGGCCTGATATGCGGGATCACGACGTCGCGCAGGGCCTGCCACTGGCTGGCGCCAAGGTCGCGCGCGGCCTCTTCCTGTGACCTGTCGAAGCTTTGCAGCCGCGCCCGGACGACGACGGCGACAAAGGGAAAGCTGAAGGCGACATGGGCGATGACGATGGGGCCAAGGGAAAGCGGCCAGGGCATGCCGGCAGGCCAGGGCATCACCCGCGCGAAGAAGATGAGCATCGCGACACCCATGCAGATTTCGGGCACCACGATCGGCAGGGCGAAGGCGCCATCGACAAGCGTGCGCCCGCCGAAGCGGAAGCGCCACAGGGCAAGTGCGGCCAGCGTGCCGAGCAACAGGCTGATGATGGTGGAAAGCGCCGCGATCATCAGCGAATTGCCAAGCGCCGCAATCAGCTCAGGATCGCGAAAGACGGCGGCATACCAGTCAAGGGTGAAGCCCTTCCACTGGGTGGTTCGACGGCTGTCGTTGAAGCTCATCAGCACGAGGACGAGCAGGGGCAGATAGAGAAACAGCCCCACGCCCGCGAGCACGAGCCGAAGCGGCCAGCGGCGCGCATAGTCAAGCAGGCCGGGCGGCTCGCGCATCAGCCGGCGTCCGCCGCGCGTCGACGACGCGCCATTGCCTGCAGCGCAATGCCGATGAAGGTCAGGTACATCAGCATGAAGGCCAGCGCAGCGCCGAACGGCCAGTCATTGGCGCGCTTGAATTGCCGCTCGATCACATTGGCGATCATCTGGCTGTCCGGCCCGCCGAGAAGATCAGGAGCGAGGTAACTGCCAAGCACCGGAATGAAGGTGAGAAGCAGGCCGGACAGGATGCCCGGCAGGGCCAGCGGCAGGACGATCGCGAATATGGTGCGAACATGCCCGGCACCCAGATCGAGGCTCGCCTCGATCAGCGATCGGTCAAGCCGGTCGAGCGCGGCATAAAGAGGCAGGACCATGAACGGCAGATGCACATAGACCAGGCCGACAAGCACGGCGAAATTGCTGTGCATCATGTTCAGCCGCTCGAAGCCGGCCCATCCGAAGGCGCCTTCGAGCGCCATGTTGATGAACCCCTCATCCCTGAGCAGCGCGATCAGTGCATAGGTGCGGATGAGCAGATTGGTCCAGAAAGGCAGCATCACGCCGATCAGCAGCAAGGCCTTCATCTGCGGCGTGGCGAAGCTGATGGCGAGCGCGACAGGAAATCCGATGATCAGGCAGACAAGCGTTGCAAGCCCCGCGAAGGCGAGGGACTTGGCCAGGATGCCGAGGTAGAGCGGTTCCAGGGCGCGGGCATAGTTGGCGAAGGTGCCGGATATCCGTATGTCGGCGACCCCTTCGTTGGTTCCGAAGCTGTAGGCCAGAACCACGGCCATGGGCACCGCGAAGAAAATGAGGAACCAGCCAAGCGGCGGCCCCAGAAGGGCGGCGAGGCCCGCCGGGCTTCGCCGCCAGTCAACCCCCTGCTCCATGCCCTGCCCCTCTCAGCCGCGTCAGTCAGCCGCGTCAGGCGGCCCGGACGCGGGTGATCGCTTCCTCGAAGATCCGGGCCTGTTCGGAACCCTCGAACCGCCCCCATTCGCTGGCCTCGATGCCGGCGCCGGTGGGGAAGATGATGGAATTCTGCTGATAGCTTTCGGGCATCAGCGCCTTGGCCGCCGTGTTGGGCGTGGGGTAAAGGATGGTCTCGGTGATATGCTTGCCGACTTCCCCGTCCAGCAGGAAGTTGATGAACCGGTGCGCCTCCGCCATGCGGGGCGCGCCCTTGGGAATGCACAGCGTGTCGGCATTCAGGAGCGAGCCTTCCTTCGGCACCACGAAGCCGATGTCGGGATCTTCCTGCGCGACCTGCGCGATGTCGCCGTTGGTTTCGAGCACCAGGTCAACGTCGCCGGCGAGCAGCATGTCCTGGCCATTGTCTTCGTGGAAGGCCTTGATGTTGCCCTTCTGCCGGATGAGCATCTCCTCCACCGCCCTGGTCGTGGCGGCATCGATGCCGTTCAGCGACTTGCCAAGATATTTGGCGCCAAGGCGGATGAGATCCGCAGCTTCCGACGTCATGGCAATGCGGCCCTTGTAGAGATCGCTGTCGAACAGCCATTTCCAGCTGTCCGGCACGCCGTTCACGCGGGATTTGCGATAGCCGATGCCCAGCACCAGCCAGGTGTAGGGCACGCTGTGCTTGGGCGCCGGATCATATTCGGCATCCTGATATTCCGGGGCGATGTTGGCGAAATTCGGTATGAGCGACATGTCGAGCGGTTCGAGCATGTCGGCCTCGCGCATGCGGGTGACGAATTCGTTCGATGGAACGATCACATCATAGCCGGGATTGCCCGCCTTGAGCTTTGCAAACAGCTCGTCGTTGGTCGCGAAATAGCTCGCCTGAACCCGAATGCCGCTTGCCTTTTCGAAATCGACAAGGGTGTTTTCACCGATGTAGGTGTCCCAGGTATAGAAATTCAGCTTTGATGCGGGCTCTTCCCCGGATCCCGAACCCGAGCCGCAGGCCTGCAGGCTGAAGCCGACCGCTGCGACGCCGAGGGTGGAAAGAAGACCCCGTCGGGAAAGACGCTTCTGGGCAAGACCGGACCAGATCGCCATCCCCTGAGTGTCATGCCGGTCATCGCTTGCCATGAAAGTGCCTCCTCTGAATGTGCCTGTATCAAGCACTAGAGCAGCCACGCGCGCAGGTTAAGCCTCTTTGTGCGGCGCACCAGGCGCGGTTCGCCCCGGGGTCATCGCCTGGGGACGGGGCCTCCTTCGGCGCTGCCCTGCTCGGCGCTGCCTTGCTCGACCAGCGCCTCGAGGATTCCGTCGTTCAGGTCACCGGGCTCGGCAAGCATGTCCGCCACCTGGATGCGGCGGCCAGTGTCCCGGGCGGCAAGAACGGTAAAACCGGAGGAAAGCAGCGTTTCGACATTGCTGTCCCGCGCCACGCGAGAGGGCCCGCCAAGGACAACAGCAATCAGGCGACGTCCGTCCCGAACGGCGGAGGCCGCAAGGGTGAAGCCCGCAGCGCGCGTGAAACCCGTCTTGATCCCGTCAACGCCGGGCATTGTGCGCAGAAGGTGGTTGTGATTCCGCAACACCTGGTTGCCAAAGGCGAACTGCTGCTGCTGAAAATATTGATAGTATTGCGGAAAATGCTGAATCATCGCCCGCGACAGAATGAAAATGTCACGTGCGGAGGTCACCTGACGAGCATCTGGCAGGCCATGGGGGTTAACGAAATGGCTGTTGGACATGCCCAGCGTCTTTGCACGCGCCGTCATCAGCCGGCCAAATTCGGGCACGCTGCCGGCGACATGCTCGGCAAGGGCAACCGACACGTCATTGGCGGATTTGGTGGCAAGGCTGCGTATGGCCTGATCGACCGTCAGGCTTTCCCCCGGCCTCAGTCCCAGCTTGGATGGCTGCTGCCGCGCGGCATTCTCACTGAAAACAACCCTGTCGTCCAGCTTGAGCGTTCCCGCCGCAAGGCGCTCGAACACAATGTAAAGCGTCATCACCTTCGTGATGGATGCAGGAAAGCGTTGGGCATCGGCATGCCGCGAATAAAGCACTTCACCAGTTTCGGCATCAGCAAGAAAGGCGGCATATTTCGGCTGCTCGAACAGGCTGGACGCCTGCACCGGCGCCACCGCCAGCAACCCGGATGCAACAAACAGGGACGCCGAAACGCCCATGCAGCGGAAGAAATGTCCGAATATCTTCGCCATTTCTTGATGCTAGCACGCATGATGCACATCGGCCAAGGGGGCACATGTGGACAGAGGTCCATCCCGGCACTGGTTTTGCCGGGCAACGAGGGCTATCTGGCGCATATGAACGCGCCCGGCTCCGCCCCACGCCCCGCGCCTGTCTGGCGCCATGAATCCGGGCCTGTTCCCTATCCTGAATCGCTTGCGCGCATGGAGGCTCATGTCGAAGCCATGGCCGCGGGCGCGGCGGGGGAGGAAATATGGCTGGTCGAGCATCCGCCCGTCATCACCGCCGGCACCAGTGCAAAGCCGGAAGATCTTGTGGAGCCTGACCGTTTTCCCGTGCTGCAGGCAGGACGTGGCGGGCGTTACACATACCATGGACCGGGCCAGAGGGTCGTCTACCCCATGCTCGATCTTGGGCGACGCGGGCGAGACGTCCGCCGCCATGTCGAGAAGCTGGAACGCTGGGTGATCCTCGCCCTCGGGGATCTGGGCATCAAAGCTTTCACCAGCGATATCGGCACGGGCATTTGGGTGGAAGGAGCCGATGGCTTGGCAAAGATCGGTGCGATCGGTGTACGTGTGCGCCGATGGATCAGCTTTCACGGCCTCTCCATCAATGTGTCCACCGATCTAGGGCATTTCGGAGCCATCATTCCATGCGGCATCAGCGGCCATGGCGTGGCGCGCATCATCGATATCAACCCCGATGCCACCATGGCTGACCTCGACATGGCCCTGTTCAACCGATGGGCCGACGCATTCGATGGCGGGCTTCGCAACTGACAATCGCTTCCGGAAGCGGCTTGAGGCAATATGAGAATGCAGCTAGGTTCCCATGCAGTTCGGGGCCTGCGACATGGCAAGGCTCCTGAACTCCGAGGGAAATATTCAGGAGTCAGACGATGGGTGAAGTTTTGCAAAAGGTGAAGACGGCCGCTCTGGTTGCCGGCGCGGCTCTTTTCATCGTGGCCTGCAACAATGCAAAGCCGGCCGAAGAAGCCGCCCCGGCTGAAGCCGAAGCTGCACCGGTCGACGCTACGGTCGAGGCTCTGCCGAGCGAGCCTGCTGCGGACATGGCTGCAGCCGACGCAGCCGTCGTCGACCCGATGGCGGATCCGATGGCCGACCCGATGGCCGAACCGGCTGCGACAGAATCGGCCCCCGCACAATAAGGCGGCTGCCAACCGGGCCATTCGGCCCGGCTGGGTTTTGAAGGGCCGCCACGATGGCGGCCTTTCTTGTGATCAGATGGGGAGATGACCATGAGCCTTAACGAAATCACGCAGGGCATGTCCGAAAAGGTCGCCAAGAATGGCGCCATTTCCGGAAAGGCTGTCACCTTCGATTTCGGTTCCGACGGAGCCGTGCGGATCGATGGACGTGCCGATCCGGTAACCGTTACCAACGACAATGGCGACACGGATTGCCGCATCAAGGTTTCCATGTCCGATTTCATGGACATGGCTTCGGGTAAACAAAACCCGCAAATGGCCTTCATGATGGGCAAGCTCAAGGTCGAGGGTGACATGGGCATTGCCATGCAACTCGGAAAGCTGCTCGGCTGATGCTATCGCACGGGAAGACAATGTCACATTCCACAGCGCACAAGAGCTGGAGAATACTGCGGGTCTCCTGTGCAATTCTGGGATTGGCCCTTGCGGGAGCGCCGGCGCATGCAACACCGGGCGCTCTCGCGGGGCTTTCACCCCAGGAAATGAAAGCGGATGCTGTCTGGAAGGTGCGCGCCGGCCTCAATGTCGCGGCGCTGCAATGTCAATTCTCACCTTTCCTCGCCACTGTCCCGACCTACAATGCGCTCCTGCGCCAGCACTCCGATGAACTCGCACAGGCCTTCAAGGTCATGACCGGCTACTTCGTTCGCACCATGGGGCAACGCGCCGGCCAAAGGGCTTTCGATACCTACGCCACGCGCACAAACCAGTCCTGGGCCACTTTCGACGCCCAGTTGAGTTTTTGTGACGCCGCAGCCAGAACCGCAAGGCGTGCGCTGTGGGCGCCGAAAGGCACCTTTGCCAGTTTCGCTGAAGCAGAATTGCCTGGAATGCTTGAAAGCCTGACAGGCAATGCGCGGTCTCCCCTTATCGATGTGCGTCTCGAATGGGCCCAGGTTCCCGATCTGACTGATCCCTGCTTCGGCAAATCACGCAGGCGCTGCCGCTAAGACTTCAGGAAACAGCCCGGAAGCGAAATCCTTGGCTGCTCATGGTTCGGGCCTGCACTTGTTGGCGCCTTGAATCGCCACTCATCCGCATAAAATCAGCGCCAGCTCGGCTGAAGACGTGGTGCACCATTCTGCGCTCATCATAACGCCATCCGGATTGTGGCTACGGGGCATATCGTTAGCTACGCTGCCACGGTTCCGGATCGATGCGACGTATCTGGTTACACGCTAAAAAGAAAAGGTCCGCTACCCGTATCCGGGTAACGGACCTTCATTGCCTGATGACAGGGGCGGGAGTTAGCCGCCCCTGAACTATCAGTTCGCCTGACCGAAGATGATTTCGGCGCGACGGTTTTGCGGCTCACGCACGCCAAGCGGCGTGTCAACCAGCAGGCGGTTGAAGCCGAAGCCACGCGTGGTCATCTGGCTGTCCGGGATGCCCTTGCCAGCCATGTAGGACTTCACGGCGCCAGCGCGACGCTCGGAAAGGCCCTGGTTGTAGGTGGCGGAACCCGAAGTATCGGTGTGACCTTCGATCACAACCGAAGACTGGCCGGTCTGCATGTAGGCCTCGGCAGCGCGATCGAGGATCGCGGCAGCTTCCGGCGTGATGTCAGCCTTGTCCCAGTCGAAGAAGACCAGGAACGGCCCCGGAATGACCTGAGCCGGCGGCGGAGGCGGCGGAGGCGGCGGGGGCGGCGGGGGCGGGGGCGGCGGCGGAGGCGGCGGAGCCGCTTCTTCACCCAGGTTGAACGCCAGACCCAGCAGCACGCTGTGGCTGCGCCAGCGACCGTCAAGGTCCGCACCGGTGGTGGACTTCAGGTCAAGACCCGACACGTTGAAGAAACGATACTTCAGCGAGAGGTCGACACGATCGGACAGCGAGCGACGCACGCCGGCGAGAACCTGCCAGGCAACACCAGTGTCGCTGTCGTCGGAGAAAGCCGGACCGGTTTCGTCGACGAGCTGATAAAGGTGCGCCTTGGTGCGGGCGATGCCGACACCACCGCCAACGAAGCCGCCCCAGGCGGATTCGTCATTGTTGCCGAAGTCGAACATGCCGTTCAGCATGAACGACAGGATCTTGGTGCCACCACCGGCTTCGGTGTAGGTGCCGGCCGGACGCTGGTTCGGCTCGACAAAGGCGCCACCGGCAACGGTCACGCGATCAAGGTTTGCGGTCTTGTAGCCGACTTCGAATTCCGTGCGGAAAGCACCGAAGTCATAGCCAAGCGTACCACCGAAATCCCAGCCGGCATCATGCTTGGTGCGGATGCCCTTCGAGAGGCCCACGCCTGCCGGGCTGGTGACGTCGAAGCTCGTTGCTTCGGACAGCATCCCGCCTGCATCCAGGCCAATATACCAAGCCTGGTCGCGCGCACTTGCGCTCCCGGCGAGCACCGTGGTCGCAAGTGCGACCCCGACGGCGAACTTCCTCATGATTATCCCCTTCTACGTACTAGTCGCACTCAGGCCCATTCATTTAAACGAGCATCACTGGGGATAGCAAGGGGCTGCACAACACAAACTGTGCCTTAACTGCAACAGACTGGCCGACAAATCATTCCAGTCACGGTTTCTCAGGCTGACAACAGTCCCGCTCCGACAAGCCGCGCGACCAGGGAACCGATGGCATCGCGCGCCTGCTGATCGACGACATCGCCACCCCCCGGCACCGGAAGCGCTTCCAGCGGTTCGCCAAAAGGCAGGTCCAGCACCCAGCCCCCGTCGGAGTGGCGAAGGCGCCTGCCCTCATCCTCTACCCAGAGCTGCCCGCCCTCCGGCATGCCAAGGTAACGCCAGCCCCCCACGGTCCAGCACGCAAGCGCCCCATCCCGCCCCTGCCACGCACCCTCGCATCCTTCCGGCAACAGCCAGCACGTTCCCACCACCGGCATGGCAGGCGGCACTGAAACTGACCGGCTGACGACCGCGCACTGCAGCAGCAGGTCAATGGCGACGAGCGCTTCATTATGGGTCACATCCTTCTGGCCCTGTCCCGGCTGGAGCAGGGAAAGCGCATGCCTTGCAGTCCGTTCCACCATCATTCCCCTTTCATTTCACGTTCGCCCCACCCCTCGGGCGGGCGGGCTCAGTTCGCTCAGATTGCATGGCGGCGGCTCGTCCGCATCCACGCCGGCCCGTCCCCTATCGCCACGATCTCGACAGTGCCGGAAGGCAACAGCCCGCCCGCCCTTTCCATCTGGGCCTCAGGGGAAAGCTCCAGCATCGTTCCGCTCACCTGCCATTCGAACACAGGCCCCGAGTCGCTCCTGAAACGCCAGATAAGGTTCGCCGCTGCGGGCTCGGCATCATTCCAGCTCCAGGCCTCGCGCCCCCGCATGATCCAGCTGCTCAGAATCGCACCATCCGGCTGTCGTTCCACCCGCACATGCACCGGCGCCATCGGCCCGAACCCTGCGCCACTCACCACCACCTGCGCGAGCGTCCCGCCAGCCGGGTCGCCAGGGCCGATTGCCAGGACCGAAAGTATCCGCCCGATCGAATCGGCGCCAATGCCGTACGCCGGCAGGCTGTCAGGCCGCACAAGATGAACGGCTGACCCGGCCATATGGCCCGCCACCGGCTGCGTCGTGCCGAAACAGCCGCGCAACAGGCCCGAAAGGCGGACAATCCCGCCCTCTTGTGGCCAGGCATCCCGAAACTGGAGCAACTCCTCGCCCACGCGAACCAGGTTCGCGCCCTCCAATATGGCCGCGGCAGACCGGCTCTCGAACATCTCCTGTCCCGCCTGTTGCCGAACCAGCAGGCTGTTCCGCTCATCCCAGAGGTTAACAGGCCCGACTCCCAGCGGCGCCACAAGCTCGCCTTGTGGAAAGGCCCGGGACACCGTGCCCAGGGCAATGTCCTCGCCCTGCCCTGCGATGCTGAGCTCGGCGCCTCTCCAGCCTGCCCCGCCCGTCGCCAGAATCCGGAGCGCAGGCGGCCCTTCCCGCAAGGGCACTGGCGTCTCGAACGCGACAATCCGCGTCACC
>CAYMZC010000019.1:0-26716 GCA_964394815.1 uncultured Sandaracinobacter sp.
TATTTCTATTATGCCCTCTGGGTCGTTATCGGGGTCGTCGGAATCGGCTCGACGCCTGTCACCTGGAGCCGGGCGGTCAATCTCTGGTTCTACAGGCATCGGGGCCTTGCGCTCGGCATTCTTCTGATGGGCACCAGTCTTGCCGCACTCTTCGTGCCGCGCATCGCCGTGTGGGCCATTGACGTGCATGGCTGGCGCATGATGTTCGCCTTCATGGCGCTTCTGCCGCTTGCCGTGGCATTGCCGTTTGCGTGGGTCTTCTTCCGCGAACCGCGCCCGGAGGAAAGGCCGCGCGCCATCGAAAGCGCCGACGGCCGGCTTACCGGCCTGACGCTTGGCCAGACCCTCGTCAATTACCGTTTCTACGTGATGTGGGTATCCATCGCGATCGTGGCCGGCTGCTATTCCGGCGCCTTCATCAACATGCCGGCAATTCTCTCTGACAAGGGTATCGGCGCCTCCGCCGCCGCGAGCGTCATGGGAGTTCTGGGCATCGGCATCTTTGCTGGCCGCGTGATCACCGGCGCGCTGCTCGACCGCTTCTGGCAGGGTTTCGTTGCCTTCCCGCTTCTGTGCCTGCCTGCCATAACCTGTGTCATCCTGCTTGCGCCGGATGTCTCCTTCGCCATGGCCTCTGCCGGCGCCTTTTTCCTCGGCTTTGCCGCCGGCGCCGAAAGCGACCTGATCGCCTATCTTGCAGGGCGCTATTTCGGCATGGCGCACTATGGGAAGATCTATGGCATGCTCTACATGCCTTTCGGCATTGCCTCGGCGCTGTCGTCGATCATCTATGCCTATGTGCGCGACGTGACCGGAAGTTACGACCTCATCCTCACGATCGCGATCTTCGGCTTCGTTGTCGGAGGCGCGCTACTGCTGCTGCTGGGCAGATACCCTGCGCATTTCGAGGCCGATGAGCCAGCCGATATGCTGCTGCAAAAGGCCTGACCCGAAAAACATGAAAGGACTGTCATGGCAACGCTTGCCGAAACCGGCCTGATCGAGGCGCTTGGCGCCGGAGGCGCCGAAGTGCTGACCGACAAGGCTTCTCTCGATTTCTATGCCCACGACATCTACTCGCGTGGCGCGGACCTTGCAGCCGTTGTGCGCCCACATGACACGCAAGCCCTGGCGGCAGCAGTGCGCGTCGCCACGGATCGTGGCCACATGGTGATCCCGCGTGGCGGCGGGATGAGCTATACGGGTGGTTACACCGCGCCGGCGCCCGGTGCTGTGCTGATCGATACGGCAGCCATGAACCGCGTGCTCGACATCAACGAGACCGACATGACCGTGACGGTCGAACCTGGATGCACCTGGGCAAAGCTGTACGAGACACTGCAGCCGCGCGGCCTGAGGACGCCTTTCTGGGGCTCGCTTTCCGGGCTGCACGCCACAGTTGGCGGTGGCATGAGCCAGAATGCCATATTCTGGGGCACGGGCCGCCATGGAACGGCAGCGCTCAGCTGTGTCTCGCTCGACGTGGTGCTCGCCGATGGCAGCATCATGAAGACGGGCAGTCGTCATGCCCGGCCCTATGGACCCGATCTGACAGGCCTTTTCCTGTGCGATACCGGGGCACTCGGGGTGAAGGCCACGATCACGCTGCGCCTTGTTCCGGAAGCGCGCGCGCATGGCTACGCCAGCTTCACCTTCGAAACCCACGCCCAGCTCATCGAGGCGATGAGCGCCATCGAGCGCGCCGGCATTGCCACGGAATGTTTCGGCTTTGATCCGCGCCTCAATGCCATACGCATGCAGCGCGACAGCCTCGCCAGCGATGCCAGGCAGCTTGTGGGCATGATGAAGAAGCAGGGTTCGGTGCTGAAGGCCCTCAAGGAGGGCGCCAGGGTCGTCGCGGCCGGGCGCAACTTCCTCAAGGATGCGCAATTCTCCATGCACGTCATGGCGGAAGCACGGGAGCAACATACAGCCGACGCAGACATCGCCACCGCCCGTGCGATCGTCGCCAGGGCGGGCGGCAAGGAAGTCGAGAACACGATTCCCAAGATCGTGCGCGCCAATCCGTTTGGTCCGCTCAACTCGATGGTTGGCCCACAGGGCGAGCGCTGGGCGCCAATCCATGGCCTGCTGCCACACAGCAGGGCCAAGGCCTTCTATGATGCGGTCGAGGCGCTTTTCGCAGACAATGCGGAGCGAATGGAAAGGCTCGGCATTCATCCCGGAACCCTGGTTGCCATGGTTGGCGGGGCGGGAATCGTGATCGAGCCCTGCCTCTACTGGCCCGACACACGCAACCCGCTGATCGACGCAACCGTCGAGGCCGCCCATCTTTCCAAGTTGCCGGACCATCCGCACGACCCCGAGATCTGGGAAACGGTGCAGGACCTGAAGCAGGCCATCGTCGACCTGTTGTTCGAGCATGGCGCCACCCATTTCCAGATCGCGCGCACCTATCGCTATCGCGACAGCCTTGATCCGGCAGCGGACGCCCTTCTTGTCAGCCTGAAGAAGGCGGTTGATCCGCGCGGGCTGATGAACCCGGGCGCTCTGGGTCTCTAGAGGACAGGCCAATGGTCAGCCGCAGGCATCTTCTGGCATCGGCGGTCATTTCCGCCGGCATCGGCCTGGCCGGCCGGCCAGGCGAACTGCTGGCGGCTTCGGCGGGCATGGATGATGAAGGACAGAAGACAATGAACGCGAATGCCGGGGGCGAAACGCAGGCGGCCATGATCAAGCCCTATTCAGCCGTGGCCATGCAGCTTGCCGCGCAGTCCGTAGAGAAGTCGCCGGACCGCGCGTCGGCACGGCGGCAGATGGCGGCGATGATCGAAACGCTGGAGCCCAAGATCCGCTCCTCGGCAATCTTCATTGCCCAATATGGCGGCAGCCCCGTCAGGCTTGCGGTGCTGCCGGAATATCTCCTCACCAGCTACCCCGGGCGCATTTCCATTCCCGATTTCGCCGAGAAGGCGGCGCTGGAGATCGACGGACCGGAATATGAGGCCCTGGGCGCCATGGCCCAGCGTCTCGGCATGTTCATCGCCGGAAACGCCTATGAGGCCGATCCGCACTTTCCGAAGCTCTATTTCCAGACCTGCTTCATCATTTCCCCCGCGGGCGAGGTGGTGCTTCGGTATCGCCGCCTGAACTCCATGTTCGCGCCGACGCCGCATGATGTCTGGTCGAAATATCTCGACATCTATGGCCTCGATGGCGTGTTCCCCGTGGCCAGGACGGAAATCGGCAATCTGGCGGCGATCGCCTCGGAAGAGATACTTTACCCCGAGATTGCACGCGCGCTTGCGCTGCGGGGCGCAGAGGTCTTCGCGCACAGCTCTTCCGAGATCGGCTCGCCCATCGATACCCCGAAGGATATTGCAAAGCGCGCCCGTGCCCAGGAAAATCTGGCGTATGTCGTCTCGGCCAACACCGCAGGGATAGATTTTTCGGCCATGCCTTTCGCCTCGGCTGACGGCAATTCGATGGTTGTCGACTATAAGGGCAGGGTGATCGCGGAATCCGGCACAGGCGAGACCTTCACCGCCTTTGCCGACATCGACATCGCCGGTCTTCGCGCCCATCGTCGCAAGCCGTCGATGACGAATTTCCTGGCCCGGCAGCGGCTGGAGCTTTTTGCCGCCACCTATGCCGGCCAGTCGCCGCAGCCGGCCAATTCCTTGATGAAGGGCAATGACATTGTCGTGCCGGACCGCGACATGTTTCTGAGAGTGCAGGAGCAGACCATAGAACGCATGGTGAAGGAAGGCCTGATATGAGCAACAAGCGTCCCGACATGGTGCCGCCCTATCGCGCTGTCACGCGGCACGAGATGATGCCGGTGGCCAGCCACGACGAGGCGGCCCGCTTCGACTTTCTGGCGCATTTCAACAAGGTGCTTTCCGGCAATCTTGGGCCGGGCAACAGGATGGCGTATGAGGGCCGTGTGTTGCCGGCCTTCCGCGCGACCCACGGTCGCGACCCGAAGGACCGGTTCGAGATCCGCAACGCGATGAACCGGGATCCCTTCCATCAGCTCTGGTCGGCCTCGCGGCGCAACTCCATGGAAATGCGCCAGCAGAACGGGCGGGCGATGGTGCTGCGCCAGCTCGACGAGCTTGACGCAAAGGCGCGCCGGCTGAACGAGGGCAAGGCGACGCTGCAACTCGATCCCTCTGTCGAGGTGCCGCATTATCAGTCGGCTGTGGACATTCATTGCATGCCCGGCAGCTACCATGGCGAGGAACGCCCGGGCGATGTGTCGGCGGGCGCCAATTACGATGCGGGCCTTTTCGCCACCACGGGCGGCGCACTGGGCGGGCTTTCCGATGGCGGCGGCCAGGCGATCGTGCAGTGGGTGCAGAAGAATTATCCGGGCTGGAAGCCGCGCCGGATGCTCGATCTCGGCTCAACCATCGGCCACAATGTCGTGCCGCTGGCGCTGGCCTTCCCCGAGACCGAATTCTTCGCCATCGACACGGCAGCGGCCTCGCTGCGCTATGGCCATGCCCGCGCGCAGGCGCTGGGCGCCACGAACATCACCTTCATCCAGATGAACGCCGAAGATCTTTCCCGCTGGGATGACGGCTATTTCGACTGGGTGCAGACCACGATGTTCCTGCACGAACTGAGCGGCAAGGCGCTGCCGAAGATCATCCGGGAAGGGTATCGGGTGCTTGGCGAGCATGGCCTGATGTTGCATCTCGAGCAGCCGCAGTACAGCGATGACATGCCGCTCTATGAGCAATTCATCCGCGACTGGGATGCCTTCAACAACAATGAACCCTTCTGGTCAGCCATGCATGCGCTGGACCTGAAGCAGCAAATGATCGAGGCCGGCTTCAAGGCGGAAGAGTTGTTCGTCACCGGCGTGAAGGCGGTGGTGGATCGCTCCATCTTTCCGGAGGCGCCCACCGACGAAACCGAAGATCACGGCCGCGCGGCAGCCTGGCACGCCTATGGCGCATGGAAGGGAGGCGAACCCAAGTGACGGAGCGCGAAATCGACTGGATGGCGCTGGCCAACCGCAAGCCCAAGGGCAAACGCCCCTCCTTCTTCGACGAGCCGGAAGACGATGTCTTCTATTCCGTGCTGCTGGCCCTCGTGGGGGAGGTATCGGTCATGCGCCACCGTCTCGATACGGTGGAGCGGCTGCTGGAACGCAAGGGCACGATCACCCGCGCCGACATCGAGGCCTTCGTGCCTGATACGGTCGATGCGGCCGAGCGCAGCGACATGACGCGCGAATATATCCTGCGCATCATGCGCGGTCCGATGCAGGCGGTGGAAGCCATGGCCGAGAACGAACCCCCGGTCGAACAGGTCTGCGAGGAACTGCTGAACAGCTGAGGTGAATCCTGAGTGCCGCTGGTTTCATGATGGCCTAAGGTGAAGCCGGTTCGGCGGGCTGCCTTGGCGTGGCGATGGCTGCAGGGGACATCGCCTCATCATCCGGCATTCGCATATGGCAGGTGCCGGAATTTGGTGCTGGACAACGCTCCGCCCCGCCACGCGTGATCAGGCGGAGCGGCTGGCAACCGCTACCTGCGCTTTAGCCAGCCGTTCTGGTCCGAGGCTATTCGCTCCTAGAGGCTGCGGGCGCTCACGCCTCACCTCTGTTTGGGCAGGGCGCTTTCGTGATCTCCGACAAAAACAGAGTTAGTCGTGCCGGCGCGCCAAGCATATGCAATCCTTATGGGCGGGTCGGCTCAACCGGCACGACGTAAGTCCACCCTTACAGGCTCCCGAGGATTCAGAGGCGGCGGCCTCCTGCACGGTCTCGTCTCGTCGGGCGTTGCTGATAGCGGCTTTACCCTCAATTCGCAGGACTGCTTCCTTGGAAGTCCTGGTTTCTCCAAGCTGCCAGCACGCCCTTCAAAATAAATAGAGCTTTGTTTTTATTGGCGGAAGGGGTGGGATTCGAACCCACGGATGCTTGCACATCGGCGGTTTTCAAGACCGCTGCAATCGACCACTCTGCCACCCTTCCGCGCGGCTGGCGTGCCATGTCGCGCCTCCCTATCCGGCGGAGCGGCTGCTTGCAATGCGGTGGGCCGGGGGTGAGGGCGGGCGAAAGGGGATTCACGCGGGAGTCCGCCTGTGGCACTGTTGGAAAATGCCTTTTCTGATGCATCTTGCCCGCCTTGCCGCACCGCTTTCGCTGCTGTCCGCCCTTGCCTTGTCCGCGCCGGCCGGGGCCGATGTCACGCAGCCGGAAGCGGCTTTTCCGGTCTGGCTCGAAAACTACAAGGCTGCCGCCGTTTCGCGCGGGCTGGAGCCCGCATGGATCGACGCGACGCTGGCAGGCGCGCGCTATGTGCCGCGCGTGGTGGAGCTTGACCGGTTCCAGCCCGATGACAGCGGCCGCCGCAATGTCTTTGCCGATTATCTCCAGCGCCAGCTGACCCCGCAGCGCATCGCTGACGGGCGCGAACGCGCGCCGCTTCATGCCGATGCGCTTGCCCGGATTTCGGCCGATACGGGCGTGCCCGCGCCGGTGATCCTGGCCATCTGGGGCATGGAAACCAGCTATGGCCGCGTGATGGGGGGCTTTGACCTGCCATCGGCCATCGCGACGCTTGCCTTCGATGGCCGGCGCGAAGCCCTGTTCACCCGCGAGCTGGATGCGCTGGTCCGCATCGTGGGTGAGGGGCGGGCGGCGCGGTCGCAGCTGACCGGCAGCTGGGCGGGTGCTTTCGGCCAGTCCCAGTTCCTGCCCAGTTCCTATCTGGCGCTGGCGCGTGATGGCGATGGCGACGGACGTGTCGATCTGTGGAATTCCACGCCCGATGCCTTTGCCTCCATCGCCCATTATCTGAAGGAAAATGGATGGGCGCCCGGTGTTGGCTGGGGCTTTCGCGTTGGTGTGCCGCGGGATTTCGACCGCGCATCGGTCGTCAATCCGGAGCCACCGAAAAGCTGCATCCGCCCGCTGGAACGGCACAGCCGCTGGATGACGGCGGCCGAATGGCGCGCACTAGGCTTTCGGCCGCTGAACGCCCTGTGGCCGGCAGATACGGTGGAAATGACCCTGGTGGAGCCTGACGGGCCGGGCGAGGGTGCATTCCTGACAACCCGCAGCTATCGGGCGCTGATGGCCTATAATTGTTCCAACTTCTATGCCCTGTCCGTCAGCCTGCTGGCCAATGCCCTGGAGCCTGCGACGAAATGATGGCCTGCGACGAAATGATGGCCTGCGACGAAACCCACGGACGGCATCGGCAGTATCGGGGCATGGCGGGAAGGCTGGCGCTTCCGCTGGTGCTGGGCATGGCGCTTGTTGTTTCAGCCTGTGCTTCCGGGCCGAAAAAGGCGCCGGCAGCCAGTTCCGCCACAAAGGCCCCGGTGGCGCCCCCGGGCGTCAAGATCGGCAAGCCCTATGCCGTTTTCGGCAAGACCTATGTGCCGGGCGACGATCGCGCCTATGACGAGGTGGGGATCGCCAGCTGGTATGGCCCGACCTTTCATGCCAAGCCCACCGCCAATGGCGAGACCTACAATCAGGATGATGTGACCGCCGCGCACAAGACGCTGCCGATGCCGAGCTGGGTCGAGGTCCATAATCTCGACAATGGCCGCAAGCTGACTGTCAGGATCAATGATCGCGGGCCGTTCGTCGATGGCCGCATCATCGACTTGTCGCGCCGTTCGGCGCAGCTTCTGGGGGTGGACAGGCCAGGCCTTGCCCGCGTGCGGGTGCGACGCGTCTTTCCCGAAGGTGATTGGGCGCGCGTGACACCGCCCATGCTGCCTGGCCAGCGCCCGGCGCAGGTGCAGGTGGCATCCGCCGTGCCGGCCTCCCGGGCTGCGGAGCCTGCCGCAACGCGGCCAGCCGGCATGCCGATTCAGGCCGGTGGTGTGCCGGCATCGCTTGCCATGGCGGCGGCTCTGCCCGCGCCGGCCAGTGCGCCGGCGCCGAGCAGGGCGGAAAACCCGGTCGCGGGAAGCTTCATCCAGGTGGCGGCGCTGTCCGACGAGGGGCGGGCGCGGGCGCTGGCATCGGTGCTTTCGGATTACGGTCCTTCGGCGGCCGTGCCCGCGCCTGGCGGCCTGTGGCGCGTGCGCATCGGGCCGGTGCCGGCGGACCGTTTCGATGCGCTGTTGTGGGAAGTGCGCGCTGCTGGTTACGCCGACGCGCGGCCGGCCCGGTGGTGATGGCGGCGGCACGGGGCCGCTTCATCGCCTTCGAGGGCGGCGAGGGGGCCGGCAAATCCACGCAGATCCGGCGGCTGGCCGAACGGCTGCGCGCGCACGGTGAAGATGTGGTGGAAACCCGCGAGCCGGGCGGCACGCCGGGCGCCGAGGAAATCCGCCAGCTGTTCGTGACTGGCGAGGCCGGGCGCTGGGTGGCCGAGACGGATGCCCTGCTGGTCAGCGCGGCGCGCGCCGACCATGTGGCGCGCCTGATCCGCCCGGCGCTGGAGGCGGGGCGCACGGTGCTGTGCGACCGCTTCGTGCATTCGACGCTTGCCTATCAGGGCCACGGCAAGGGCCTGCCGATGGATGTTCTGCACGCGATCCATGACTTCGCCACCGGCGGCCTGTGGCCCGATGCCGTGCTCTGGCTAGACCTGCCGGTGGAAGAGGGGCTGGCCCGCTCCACCCGGCGGCTGGCAGCGGGGAACGCCGCCGAACAGCGGTTCGAGCAGCTTGATCTGGCCTATCACCAGCGCGTGCGCGAAGGTTTTGCGGCGCTGGCGGCGGCGGACCGGCGCTTTCACCGCATCGATGCCAGCCGCCCGGTCGAGGCGGTGGAAGAGGCTATCGCTGCCGCTCTCGCGGTCTGAGCAGTTCGTCGCTCAGGCCCTTGTCGGTTCCGCACAGACGGTCCCAGAAGCGGAAATAGAGGCCGTAGTTCGACAGATACTGGCTGTGGTGCAGATGATGGTGCGAGGCCGAGATGATGTGTCGCCCGAACCATCCCTCGACCCAGCGGCGCGGGAAGATTTCCCACCCCATGTGGTTGGTGACGCCGAAGAAGGTCATCACCAGCAGCACCAGCATCAGCCCGCCCGCATGGATGGGAATGAGGAAGGCCAGCGCCGGCACCAGCCAGGCGGCCGACAGCGACTCCCAGGGGTGGAAGGCCATGGCGGCCCAGGCCGTGGGCGGGCGGCTTTCATGGTGCACGGCGTGGGCCTTGCGGAACAGCCAGGGCCAGTGGTGCATGGCGCGGTGGGTCCAGTAGAACCAGGCATCATGGATGAAGAGATAGAGGAAGACCGAAACCGGCATCCACCAGAGCGGCATGGCGTGCGGATCGATGTAGATGCGTGTCATGCCGTGGTTCAGCCACAGATGGGCGGTGACGCCCGCCGGCACGCCATAGAAAAGCGCCGCCGTGATCGACCAGCCGATTTCCCGCCGCACCTGCCGGGAAAGCCGGGCGGCCTTTTTCGGATCGGACGGCGCATAGACTTCGGGGCGGATGCGGCGTGCCGCCCATGCAAACAGGCCGGAGGTGGCGAAATAGCGTGCGATGACGATCAGGCACATGCCCGCGACGGAAATGGCAAGGGCAGGGGACGCGAGCGCAAGCATGCGTTTCACCTAGCCGGCGACCGCGCTTCGGGCTAGAGGCGTTGGCGTGGCAAGCGCGCGCAGGTCATCTCCGCATTTCGATATCCTGCTGGCTGGCGGGGGCCTTTCCGCCGGCCTCGTGGCGCTGGCCCTTGCCCGCCACCGGCCCGATGTTTCGGTGGCGATAGTGGAGGAGGGGCCATCCTTCGGGGGCAACCACACATGGTCGAGCTTTGAAAGCGACCAGTCTGCGGAAGGGCAGGCGCTGGCGGAGCGGGTCGTTGCGCACCGCTGGCGCGGCTATGAGGTGCGCTTTCCCGGGCATCGCCGCCATGTCGATGCCGTCTATCAATCCGCCACATCCGAACGGCTGAATGCGGCCATGCGGGAAATCCTGCCGGCCGGGGCATGTTTCACTGGCTGCCGTGTTGCGGAAATGGCGCCCGATGGCATCGTTCTGCAAGATGGGCGGCGGCTTTCGGCCGGCGCTGTCCTGGATGCCCGCGGCCAGCGGGCGACTGGTGCGCTCGACCTCGGGTTCCAGAAGTTTGTCGGGCTTGAACTGGAGCTTGAGGCGCCGCACGGGCTTTCCGGCCCCGTCATCATGGACGCGACCGTCGATCAGGAGGATGGCTACCGCTTCCTTTATACCCTGCCGTTCAGCCCCACCACGGCCCTTGTCGAGGACACCTATTATGCCGATGGCCCGGTGCTCGATCGTGCGGCCGTGGCCGACAGGGTGCATGCCTATGCCCGGGCGCAGGGCTGGCGCGTGAAGCGCATCATACGCGACGAGGACGGCGTGCTGCCGATCGCCATCGGCGGCGATATCCGCGCGCATCTTGGCCATGCGCCCGATGGCATCGCGCCCATCGGCATGGCGGCGGCGCTTTTCCACCCTGTCACGGGCTACAGCTTCCCCGATGCGGTGCGCCTGGCGCTGAAGGTTGCAGCACTGCCCGATCTTTCGGGCGCGGCAATCGACCGCGCAGTGCGCGCCCATGCCATCAAGACCTGGGAAGACCGGGGTTTCTACAGGCTTCTCAATACCATGCTGTTCCGCGCCGCGGCCCCGCACGAGCGGCGGCAGGTGCTGGAACGTTTTTACCGGCTGGATGCGCGCCTTGTCGCGCGCTTCTATGCTGGCCATAGCAACTGGAAAGACAAGGCACGCATCCTGATGGGCAAGCCGCCCATTCCCGTCCACCGGGCGGTGCGGGCCATCATGAAGGGCTGACAGGCGATGGAGCGAACGGCAGCAGTGATCGGGTCGGGCTTTGGCGGGCTGGCGCTTGCCATCCGCCTGCAATCGGCCGGTATCCGCACAACCCTGATCGAGGCGCGCGACAAGCCCGGCGGGCGTGCCTATGTCTATGAGGATCAGGGTTTCGTCTTCGACGCGGGGCCGACCGTGATTACGGACCCGAGCTGCCTTGAAGAGCTTTTCGCCCTGTCTGGCCGCGACATCGCCGATTATGTCGACCTGATGCCGGTCTCGCCCTTCTACCGGCTGATGTGGGAAAGCGGGAACAGCTTCGACTATTCGAACGACGAGCCGGAGCTTCTGCGCCAGATCGCCGCCAAGAACCCCAGGGATGTGGCGGGCTATCAGCGCTTCATGGAATTCTCGGACAATGTCTTCCGTGAAGGCTATCAGAAGCTTGGCCATGAGGCGTTCCTCGATTTCCGCTCCATGCTCGAAGCCGCGCCCAGCCTGATGCGCTACCAGGCCTATCGGTCTGTCTATTCGATGGTGTCGAGCTTCATCGAGGACCCTGAACTCCGCGAGGCGTTCAGCTTCCACACGCTGCTGGTGGGCGGAAACCCGTTCAAGACATCCTCCATCTATGCCCTGATCCACGCGCTGGAGAAGAAATGGGGCGTCTGGTTCCCGCGCGGTGGCACCCATGCGCTGGTCAGGGGCTTGCTGAAGCTTTTCACCGATCTTGGCGGCGAAGTGCGCATGGGCCAGAAGGTGGCGCGGATCGAGGCCGCCGCCGGCCATGTGATGGGCGTGACGCTGGCCGACGGCACGGAACTGAAATTCGATACCGTCGCGTCCAACGGCGATGTCGTCCACACCTACAAGGATCTGCTGGGCCATCATCCGCGCGGGTCGAAGATGTCGAAGTCGATGCAGCGGCGCAGCTTCTCGCCCTCGCTTTTCGTCACCTATTTCGGCCTCAAGGCGCCGCAGCCGCAGGTGGCCCACCACACCATCCTGTTCGGCCCGCGCTACCGCGAGCTGCTGGACGACATCTACAGCAACGGCGTTCTGGCCGAGGACTTCTCGCTCTATCTCCACCATCCGACCGCGAGCGACCCGTCGATGGCGCCCGATGGCTGCTCGGCCTTCTATGTGCTTTCCCCGGTGCCGCATCTGGGCAAGTTCCCGGCCGACTGGGATTCGGTCGCACCAGCCTATGCCGACCGCATCCTCGCCTATCTCGAGCGGCGGCTGATCCCGGGCCTGCGCGACAATCTCGTCACCATGCGGACTTTTACGCCCGAGAATTTCCGCACCGAGCTGAACGCCCATCTGGGCAGCGCCTTCAGCCTGGAGCCGGTGCTGTGGCAATCGGCCTATTTCCGCACCCATAACCGGGACGATGTGCTGAAGAATCTCTATTTCGTGGGCGCCGGCACCCATCCGGGGGCCGGGATTCCAGGGGTCGTCGGGTCTGCAAAGGCAACCGCCAAGCTCATGCTTTCGGACCTTGGCGCCGAATATCCGCAGGCGGGCAGCAATGGCGGGCCGTCCCTGCAGGCAGCGGAATGACTGAAGACAATGTCCTGTCCGCGGCCCAGGAGGCCATTGCAAAGGGGTCAAGAAGCTTCGCGCTTGCCAGCCGCCTGTTCGACGGTCCCACGCGTGACCGTGCGACCCTGCTCTATGCCTGGTGCCGCCATTGCGACGATGTGATCGACGGCCAGTATCTGGGGGAGGGCAGCCATGACTGGGCCGGCGCATGGGGTGGCACCCCGCATCAGCGCCTGGACCGGCTGCGCGACCTGACCGACAAGGCGCTGGCTGGCGCGCCGACTGGCGAGCCCGCCTTCGATGCGCTCGCCCGGGTCGCCCGCGAGACCGACATGCCCGCCCGCTATCCGCATGACCTGCTGGAAGGCTTCCGCATGGACGTGGACTGGGAGCTGGTGCGCGACATCGACCACCTGCTGACCTATTGCTACCATGTCGCCGGCTGCGTGGGCGTGATGATGGCGATTGTCATGGGGGTGTCGCCAGACGATCATGCGACGCTGTCGCGCGCCTCCGATCTCGGCCTCAGCTTCCAGCTGAACAATATCGCCCGCGATGTTGCGGAAGATGCCGGTCGCGGGCGCTGCTATCTGCCGGCGGACTGGCTGGCGGAGGAAGGGCTGACCGCCGGAACCCACGACCGCCCCGAAAACCGTGCCGCCCTGCATCGCGTTGTGACGCGCCTCGTTGATCTTGCCGAGCGATACGAGGCATCTGCCGCCCATGGCGTGCCGGCGCTGCGCAACCGGCAGGCCTGGGCGGTGCTGTCTGCTGCACACATCTATGGCGACATCGGCCGCAAGGTGCGGGATGCCGGCCCGCTCGCGCTTGAAGGCCGTGCCTACACCCGTCGCCGCGACAAGCTGATCGCGGTGGCCCTTGCCGCGCCCGAGGCGCTGTGGAAGCGCAACATCGGCGTTTCGACCTCCGCCGACCGCAGCGGCCTGTGGACTCCGGACTTCAGCTGACCCGCAAGGCCTCTTCCGCAAACTGCTTCGCAGGCCTGATTTCAGTCGATGCCGCCTGCCATGTTCCGGCCCACGGGGTTTTCGCGCACAACAGCCTTGCCCGTGCGGGCATTCTCGGCAAGCTGCCGCTTGAGCGCCTGTATGGGGGGCGCCCAGATGAAGCCGAAGGAAACCGTGCCGTCGCGGCTTTCCACCACATGGTGCAGACGGTGCGCCTGCACGATGCGCTTCATGTAGGCTGAGCGCGGCACATAGCCGGTTTCGATGCGGCGGTGGACGATGATGTCATGGAAGCCGAAATAGATGGCGCCATAGGCGGTGATGCCGCCGGCCAGCCAGACATAGAAGCTGCCCCAGTTTTCCTGCACGCCCAGCCAGAACAGGCTGATGGCAACCGCCGCCCCCATCACGCCATACCAGTCGTTCGCTTCGAAGAAGCCCTGACGTGCCGTATGATGGGATTTGTGCAGGAACCAGCCCGGCCCGTGCATCACATATTTGTGGCCCAGAATCGCCACCACCTCCATGCCCAGCACGGTGGCGACGAAAAGCAGGATGCCCAGATACCAGGGAATGTCGAACGGCATGAGGCTGCTTTAGCCCCCCGTCGCGCCCCGGAACAGGCCTGATTTTGTCGCGCTGGCCCATGCTGCGGCCCATTGGCTGTCGATCACCGCGCCCCTCGCCATCCTGCTCCGCCATCACTAGATAGCAATCCATGGGCATCGTCATCCGCACCTCGCTCGACGAGATACCTCTTCCCGATGGTTTCGTCCCCAACCGGCCCCAGCGGCCGGAAAAGTCCGAAGGCGGGAAGCGTTTCATTCTGAAGAGCGACTATGAGCCGGCTGGCGACCAGCCAGCCGCCATTGCCGAACTCGTGAAGCAGGCCCGCGCCGGAGAGCGCGACCAGGTTCTTCTGGGCGTTACCGGCTCAGGCAAGACCTTCACCATGGCGAAGGTGGTGGAAGAACTGCAACGCCCGACACTCGTGCTTGCCCCCAACAAGATCCTTGCCGCCCAGCTCTATGGCGAGTTCAAGAGCTTCTTTCCCGACAATGCTGTCGAATATTTCGTAAGCTATTATGATTATTACCAGCCGGAGGCCTATGTGCCCCGGACCGACACCTATATCGAGAAGGAAAGCTCGATCAACGAGGCGATCGACCGGATGCGCCATTCGGCCACGCGCGCCCTGCTGGAACGCGACGACGTGCTCATCGTGGCCTCCGTATCCTGCCTTTACGGCATTGGCTCGGTCGAGACCTATTCGGCCATGACCTTCAGCCTGAAGAAGGGCGACAGTCACGACCCGCGCGAAATCTTGCGGAAGCTCGTCGCCCTTCAATACAAGCGCAATGAAATGAACTTCGTGCGCGGCAGCTTCCGCATGAAGGGCGACACGCTGGAAATCTTCCCCAGCCACTATGAAGACATGGCCTGGCGCATCTCCTTCTTCGGAGAGGAGATAGAGGCCATCACCGAGTTCGACCCGCTGACAGGCAACCGCATCGCCAGCCTGGACAGTGTGAAAATCTACGCCAACAGCCATTATGTAACCCCCGGCCCGACCCTGAAGCAGGCAACCGAAGCCATACGCCATGAACTGGCCGAGCGGCTGAAGGAGCTGGAAGCCGAAGGCAAGCTGCTGGAATTGCAGCGCCTTGAGCAGCGCACTAACTTCGACCTGGAGATGATCGCCGCCACGGGAAGCTGTGCCGGGATTGAGAATTACAGCCGCTTCCTGACTGGCCGCCTGCCTGGAGAGCCGCCGCCGACATTGTTCGAATATCTGCCGGAAAATGCGCTGCTGTTCGTGGATGAAAGCCATGTGACCGTGCCGCAGGTGGGGGGCATGGCCCGGGGAGACCGTGTGCGGAAGGTCACGCTTGCCGAATATGGCTTCCGCCTGCCCAGCTGTGTCGACAACCGGCCGCTGAAGTTCGAGGAATGGGATCTGATGCGGCCGCAGACCGTTTGCGTATCGGCCACGCCCGGCCGGTGGGAGATGGAGCAGACCGGCGGCGTATTCGTGGAGCAGGTGATCCGTCCGACCGGGCTTGTCGACCCGCCGGTCGATATCCGCCCTGTCGAGGACCAGGTGGATGATCTGATCGCCGAGGCAAAGGCAACGGCCGCCAAGGGCTATCGCACGCTTGTCACCACGCTCACCAAGAAGATGGCCGAGGACCTGACCGAGTTCCTGCACGAGGCCGGCCTCAAGGTGCGCTACATGCATTCCGACGTGGAGACGCTCGAACGCATCGAGCTGATCCGCGACCTGCGCATGGGGGTCTATGATGTCCTTGTCGGAATCAACCTGCTGCGCGAGGGCCTCGACATACCCGAGTGCGGCCTTGTCTGCATTCTCGATGCCGACAAGGAGGGCTTCCTGCGTTCGGAAACCTCACTCATCCAGACCATCGGCCGGGCGGCGCGAAATGCCGAGGGGCGCGTGATCCTCTATGCCGACCACCGCACCGGCAGCATGGAGCGCGCGCTGGCCGAAACCGGGCGCCGCCGCGAAAAGCAGGTCGCCTGGAACATGGCGCATGGCGTCACCCCGACGACTGTCAGGAAGGCGATTGCCGATGTTGTCGGCCATGTGGCGGCGAAGGACCATCTGACCGTCGAAATCGACGAGGAAACGCCGCATCTCGTCGGCCACAATCTGAAAGCCTATATCGCCGAGCTGGAAAAGAAGATGCAGAAGGCAGCGGCGGACCTCGAGTTCGAGGAGGCCGCCCGCCTGCGGGACGAGATACGGCGGCTGGAAGCCGACGAACTGGGAATCCCGACCGGGCAGGCCGCCCCCGTGCGGGGCAGGGCGGATGCCGGCCGGCCCGGCACCCGCACCAACAAATGGGGGAAGATGCGGGCCAGGGGCGGCAAGCGCTGATCAGCGCGGCGATGCCGCCAGCGCCTCACCCTTCACAATGTTTCCGCCCTTCATGATGACGAGGAAGGCCTTCCCGGGCTGCGCCACCAGAGAGAGGTCCGCGATCGGGTCGCCATCGACGAGGATGAGGTCAGCGAGCGCGCCTGTCTTCACCACGCCGAGGTCGCCCGGATAGGGGTTGCGCGGGCCTGAAAGTGCCAGAAGGCGCGCATTGTCGTGCGTTACCATCTTCAGCGTTTCAGCCGGCGTGAACCACTGGGTCAGCTTCAGGATATAGCTGTTCTGGTTGGCGTTCATCTCGGGGTGGAAAAGGAAATCCGTGCCCCAGGCCAGTTTTACGCCATGTTTTCTGGCCAGCGCCCAGGCCTGGTCGGAGCCTTTGCGCACTTCCATCTTCTTGGCCACCCGCTCCGGCGGGTCGCTCGCTGGCGGCGCCGCCAGGTTCTGCAGCGACAGCCAGACACCGCGTTCGGCCATCAGGCGGATCGTCTCCTCATCCAGAAGCTGTCCATGCTCGACGGATTTCACGCCGGCTTCCACGGCCCGGCGCACGGCGCGCGGCGTGTAGGCGTGCACCGTGACATAGGTGCCCCAGTCCTCGGCGGCGGCGACGGCCGCCGAAAGCTCTTCGGGCAGATATTGGGTCACGTCGATAGGATCATAGGCGGAAGATGATCCACCGCCCGCCATCAGCTTGATCTGGCTGGCGCCGAAGCGCAGATTCTCGCGCGTGGCCGTCAGCACTTCGTCACGCCCGTCGGCGATGAAGGTGGCGCCCAGCTGTTCCGCGCGCGAGGGCTTGCCGAAGAAACGGCGGGATTGTTCGTGCGGGTGGCGGAAATCGCCATGTCCCGAGGTCTGGCTGATGGTCGCGCCCGAGGGCCAGACGCGTGGCCCCCTGTAGCGTCCGCTGTCGATCCCGGCCTTCAGCCCGAAGATGGGGCCGCCCATGTCGCGCACGCTGGTGAAGCCGCGCAGCAGCATGCGCTCGGCCTCCGCCGCGGCTGCCGCCTCGGCTTTGGCGGGCGTGAGGTCCGGCGACATCAGATCGGCTTCGGAGAGCGCCGAAAAGGTCAGGTGGACATGCACGTCGATCAGGCCGGGCATCAGGGTGCGGCCCTGCCCCTCGATCACGCGGGCGCCACTGGTGTCCATGGCGCCGCCGATGGCGGCGATCCTGCCATCACGCACAAGGACATCGGTGGGCGAGGACAGGCGCGCGCTGACTCCGTCAAAGACGCGGACCTGCCGGAACAGGGTTGCTTCCGCGCCCTCTGCCGATTCAGCGGCCTGGGTTGCCGGCGCCGCCACCAGCGACGCAATCAGCGCCCACATAAGCCTGTTGCCTGTCATCTATATCCCCCTGTTTGCGCACGGCCCTTCCTTGAGGGCCTGTTTACATAGTCTGGCACCGCCAAAGACTGATGGGAAGCCATGTGGCATCGTATCTGCCGGTTCAATCCTGCCCGGGCAGATCGGCAACCGCTTCTGTTGCTTCCTCATGCGCATCCTTCGGCGCCCAGGGCACGCGGCAGTGCTGCACGGGCTTTCCGGCTGCATCAAGGCAGGGCTGGTGCGGCACTTTGCCCGTGCCGGGAAGCGCCCATTCAAGCCCCGCGCGGATGGCCGGCACATAGACGGAGCCATGATCCTCGCCGGGGAAGATGCGCGTTTCCAGCTTCAGCGAAGGATAGCCGCGTGCACGCAGGTTACGCGCCAGTTCCTCCATATCTTCCACCATGGCGTGGCGTGCGCTGGCATGCGGTTCGGTATCCGGGTCGGGCACGGTTTCCTCGCCGCCGATCATGAACAGCACTTCGGCCGGCAGGTCCTTGTGGCGAAGGGCGTAGCCGCGTTCGCGCGCGATCATCAGCCGCCTGCCATACCAGAGCGATGGGCTGATGAGGATGTAGCGGGAAAACAGGCGCGGTTCGCTCAGCAGCACATGGGCGCCGAACAGGCCGCCATAGCTGTGCCCGGCATAGATGCGCCGTGCCGGATCGATGCGGTAGCGCGCTTCCAGGAAGGGCAAGACCTCGTCGCGCAGGTGGCGCATGTAGCCATCCGCCTCGCCATAGCGGACAGGGCGGCCCGGCATGTCGGAGCGGGCGTCGATGTCGCCATGAGGGCTGGGCGTATAATCGCGCCGGCGGCTGTATTGCCGGCTATCGCCCGCGGCATCCCCAAGGCCGACGATGATGGCATCCTCCAGCCCGCGCCCGCCAGCCCTGAGCCGCAGATGCATGGCGCGAACGAGGGCGAAGCTGGTCGGTGCGTCTGTCGTGAAGAGCACGGGGTAACGGCGTTCGGCACTGGCATCATAGCCGGGGGGAAGCGCCACCATCAGCGTGTAATCACGCTGCAGGGCGGCTGCCCTGATCGCGTGCACCTCGGTTCCCGGCAGGCTGTAGGGCGGCGCTGGATCCACAGGCGACTGAGCGGCTACCGCCATCGTGGGAAGCAGGAGGGCCAGATACAGCCAAAGGTGGTTCAGCAAGATTTTCAACGATGCCTGCACTGATTCAGAAACGCAGGCCCACACCGATGGCAGGCCCGTGCAGGCTGGTATCGAAGCTGTAGCCGCTGTCGCTGCGGTAGCTGGTGTTGAGGTGGCGATAACCGGCGAGAAGGCTGGTGCCGGGGGTGACGGCGACCCCGAGCGACAGCATGGCATCGGAACTGAAGCCGGAGCCGCCGCCGCCGAACATGGCCATCGCATTGAGGCTGAACCCGGAGCTTAGCTGACACTGGCCTTGGCGCCTGCCATGGCATCAGCCCAGGTGGCGCTTTCCTTGCCGCTGTAGGTGGCGGGAATGCCCGGCGGCAGCGGCGCGCCGGCTGGCAGATTCCAGGAAAGCCGGCTTTCGACCGACCAGAGCCGAACGCCGGCCAGCAGGTCGAGCGAGCCGCGGCCCTGATCCACCGCCCGGTGCTGGATGGCCGCAAGGCCGGTGAAGGTGCGCGCACCGGCATCGACAGGCAGGCCAATGACAGGAAGCCGCCCTTCATCGGACAGGCTGACGTAGAGCGCATCGAGCAGGATGCCCGTGCGGCCGCGCCGTGCCTCGAAGGCAAGCATGCCGCCGACATCGAGGCGCTCGAAGATGTCGCGGAAGCCAAGCCCGGCTTCCACGCCGCGCGGCAAGGCCCGGTGGGAGAGGCTGCCTTCGGCGCCCGCTGCCCAGACATAAGGCACCAGATTGAACGACCATTCGTCCTTGCCGGTTTCGTCGGCCCCGGCGAGCGCCGGCGACGTCGCCATGCCCATGGCGAGCAGTGTCACCGCCCCCGGGCGACGTGATTTCCAGATCATGCTTGCCCCCTCCTTGCCACTGCCTGCCTATTCATTGCCATTGCATCATGACGGGCGCTGGAACCTGTTGTCCTTCGGAAAGCCCTGCGGTGCGAGGCGACCGGCGCCGGCGCGCCAGCCGCGCCATGGCGTGAGGTCGCTTTCGGTGCGGACCCTGCCGCTGTCGCCGCCCAGTTTCCAGCTCAGCCCATCCTCCATCCTTAGGGTGATGACATCGGACAAGGCGCCGTCCTTGTATTTCTGCAGCGCAACCCCCTGACCGCGCGCCATGACCGGAAGGCCATCGATCGGGAAGACCAGAAGCTTCCGGTTCTCGCCGATGATGGCGACATGGTCATGCCCTTCGCCCACCGGGTGAACGATGGCGAGCCGCGCGCCGCCCTTCAGGTTCATCACCTGCCGGCCCTTGCGCGTCTCGGCCTGCAGCGCCTCGGCTTCGGCCAGGAAGCCGCGCCCGTCGCTTGCCGCCAGCAACAGCTTCTGGCCTGCCTTCACCGGGAAGGCCGCCACCACTTCCTCGCCGGCCGGGAAATCGACCATCAGCGACAGAGGTTCGCCAAAGCCGCGCCCACCGGGCAGTTCATGGGCTGAAACCGTGAAGAAGCGCCCGCCGGACGCCGCTACGAGGATTCGGTCCACCGTCTCGGCGTGAAAGGCGAGCGCCAGCCCGTCGCCTTCCTTGAACTTCAGCCCGTCAAGGGCGCCAAGATCGGCGTGGGCCTTCTGCGCGCGGATCCAGTTGCGCTGCGACAGGATCACCGTCAGCGGCTCGCGCTCGATCATCGCCTCGCGGCTGATCTGGATGCTGGAGGGCGCCTCGCCGAAACCGGTGCGGCGGCGGCCGAGCTCGGTGCCGCCGCCATAATCCTTCATCAGGGCTGCAAGCTGCTTCTTCAGGGCCGTCTTCTGCCGGGCGGGCGATCCGACAAGGGCGTCGAGCTGGGCCTGTTCTTCCAGCAGCCGCTCCTGCTCGCGGCGAAGCTCCATCTCCTCCAGCTTGCGCAGGCTCCTCAGCCGCATGTTGAGGATGGCTTCGGCCTGCCGGTCGTTCAGCTCGAATCGCGCCATCAGCACGGGCTTCGGCTCGTCCTCCTCGCGGATGATGCGGATCACCTCGTCGAGGTTGAGATAGGCGATGATATAGCCTGTCAGCAGGTCCAGCCGGCCAGCGATCTCGGCAAGGCGGTGCCGGCTCGCCCTGACAAGCACATCCTGCCGGTGGTCGAGCCATGCCGTCAGCAGCGCCCTGAGGCCGAGGACGCGGGGCGTGCGGTCGGGCATCAGCACGTTCAGGTTGATGGAGATCCGGGTTTCCAGATCCGTCATCCGGAACAGGCTCTCCATCAGGAGCTGCGGGTCGACATTGCGCGAGCGCGGTTCCAGCACCAGCCGGATCTGCGCGTCGCTTTCGTCGCGGACATCCTCGAGGATGGGCAGTTTCCTGTCCGCGATCAGGCCGGCGATCTGCTCGATCAGGCGGGATTTCTGCACCCCCCAGGGAATTTCGCTGATCACGATCGACCAGGTGCCGCGGCCCAGTTCCTCCTGTTCCCAGCGGGCGCGCAGGCGGACGGCGCCGCGGCCCGTGGCATAGGCTTCCATCAGGCTGTCGCGTGGCTCGACGATGAGGCCGCCAGTCGGGAAATCGGGGCCGGGCATGCGGGCCATGAGGTCCACGAGGCTGGTAGCCGGGTCATCGATGAGCAGCGTGGCTGCTGCTGCGATTTCCGCAACATTGTGCGGCGGAATGGATGTGGCCATGCCGACTGCGATTCCGGTCGCCCCGTTGGCGAGCAGGTTGGGGAAGGCCGCCGGCAGGACTTCCGGTTCTTCCTCCTCGCCATTGTAGGTGGGGCGGAAGCCGACGGTCTCGTCGTCCACCCCTTCCATCAGCAGGATGGCCGCTTTCGTCAGCTTCGCTTCGGTGTAGCGCATCGCGGCGGCGTTATCGCCGTCGATGTTGCCGAAATTTCCCTGCCCCTCGACCAGCGGATAGCGCAGCGAGAAATCCTGCGCGAGGCGCACCAGCGCATCATAGACCGCCGTGTCGCCATGCGGGTGATATTTGCCGATCACGTCACCCACCACCCGGGCGCATTTCTTGGGCGCCGAGGCGGGATCAAGCTTCAGAAGGCGCATCGCCCACAGAAGGCGGCGATGCACCGGTTTCAGCCCGTCGCGCACGTCTGGTAGCGAGCGGGCGGTGATCGTGCTCAGGGCATAGACGAGATAGCGTTCGGACAGGGCGGATTCAAAGGGTGCCTCGATGATTCCGGTCTCGTCGCTCATGGCTCTGGCTTTAGATGCTGCATCGCCCTCTGCCAACCGTTCTTGCGATGTTCCTGCCCTGTTTCAGCTCCGGTTTCCGGCCCGGCTCAGGCCTGCGCCGTTCTTGCAAGCGCACGGGCGCGCAGCCGGTCGAGGCGCGGGTCGGCCAGCCAGTGGCGGGCGAGGAAATGGCCTGACAGGGCAAGCGCCTGGTCCGCTTCGCCCGGCCCGGGCTTTCCGCCCCGCAGCAGAAAGGGTGGCAGCGGCAGCAGCGCCTTTTCCCATGGCTGGCCATGCGCCATTGCGCGGCTCACGGCACGACCGCTGCGCGGGCTGACATGGCCGAGATCGTCCGCCGGCCCGTCAAGCGCGCAGCTGGCAAGATCGAGGCCGAAACCTTCCTCTTCCAGTAGCAGAAGCTCATAGCGGGCAAGGGCAGCACGCGCATCTTCCCCCTGAAGCCCGGCGCCAAGCCCCGAAAGCAGGGCATCGAGCGCCCGGGCAAGCCGCGGGTGGGCCACGCATTCGGCAAGGGCGGCCGCCGTAAGGGCCGTCAGCCAGTGCAGAAGCGCCGCCGCCGCCGGATCGAAGGCCAGAAGGGCGCGGCTTTCGACCAGCTCCGCGCTTGCCACAGGAAGCGAGTTTTCGGCGCGCGCCTTCAGCTTCAGGGCAACCCGGTTGCCGGGGCTGAAAATGGCCCGCCGCGCCTTTCCATGCGCGCCATGCACAAAGCCCGCCCGCAAGCCGCCTGACTGGCCATCCGACTGCCCACCTGACAGGCAGAGAAACCGCACAATCGCGCCATGCTCGCCATGGGGCAGCAGGGTGAGGACGATGGCTTCGTCGGAAAATTCCACCAGCCGCCGCCGGCGCCCGTGTCAGTCCACCCAGTCCATGCCGAGGTCGCGCCAGACATGGCGGTCTTCCGCCCAGCCCGGCCGCACCTTCACGTGCAGGAACAGGTGGATGCGCCGGCCGAGAAGATCCTCCATTCCGTGCCGGGCCGCTTCGCCGATCGATTTGATCCGCGCCCCGCGCGCGCCGACGACAATGCCTTTCTGGCTGTCGCGCTCGACAAGGATCTGCGCGTGGACTGCGGCCGAGCCGTCGGGCCGCTCCTCGAACTTCTCGCAATGGACGGCGGTTGCATAGGGCAGTTCCTGCCCAAGTTGCAGGAACAGCTGCTCTCGAACCAGTTCGGCCGCCATCATCCGTGCCGGCGCATCCGAAAGCTGGTCTTCCGGGAACAGCCATGGCCCCTCGGGCACGGCGCGTGCCAGCGCCGCCTTCAGATCGGCGACGCCATCGCCCGAAAGGGCCGATACCATGAAGGTTTCATCGAAGGGGGCGATGCGGTGGGCTTCGGCCGCGATTTCCAGCAGGCGGGCCTTATCGGCCACATCCACCTTGTTGAGCACCAGCCAGCGCGGCTCCGGCCGCTGCGCGATGGCTTCGAGAAGCTCCTTCACCTCGCCCCGCAGGCCTGCCTTCGAATCGACGATCGCCAGAACGACATCGGCATCGGCTGCGCCTTCCCAGGCGTTCTGCACCATCGCCCGGTCCAGCCGGCGGCGCGGGCTGAAGACGCCCGGCGTATCCACGAGCAGAAGCTGCGCCTGCCCCTCGATGGCGACACCCGTGAGGCGGACGCGGGTTGTCTGCACCTTGGGCGACACGATCGCGACCTTCTGGCCGACAAGTGCGTTCACAAGGGTCGATTTGCCGGCATTGGGCGCACCGATCAGCGCGACAACGCCGCAGCGCGTGGGCCCGGAAGCGGATTCCGGCGCGAAACCGGTGGAGCGATCAGTTGGCATGGGCATCCAGAAAGGCCTTTGCGGCAAGCGTTTCGGCTTCCTGCTTCGACGCGCCTTCGGCGAGGATCGGGGGCAGGGGAGCGATGGTCAGTTCGACCTGAAACCGGGGATTGTGGTGCGGGCCGGTGCGGCCCAGCAGGCGATAGACAGGGGGCTGGAGCGCGCGCGAGGCCGCCCATTCCTGCAGTTCGGACTTGGGGTGCTTGGGCGCTTCGGAAATGGCGGCGACTTCATCCCGCCAGGCAAGGCGGATGAGCGCATTGGCCATCCTTGGGCCGCCATCCAGATGGGCTGCCCCGATCAGGGCTTCCATCACGTCGCCGAGGATGTTGTCGCTGTCGGCGCCGCCATCGGAACGGGCCTGCGGCCCCAGCCGTACCTGCCCCGGCACGCCCAGCCGGCGCGCGATGCGGGCGCAGGTTTCGCGGCTGGCAAGCCGCGCCATGCGCCGGGTCAGCTTGCCTTCGCTTTCATCGGGGAACAGCTCGAACAGCCAGACGGCCAGAACCGCGCCGAGGATGCGATCGCCGAGGAATTCCAGCCGCTCGTAATTGTCGCGGCCGAAACTCTTGTGTGTCAGGGCGGTGAGCAGGATGGCGCGGTTGCGGAAGCTGGCGCCCAGCTGCGTTTCCGCCCATTCCGCCGGGCCGTCCATCCGCTCGTCCTCGGCAATCGGGTCAGGCGTGGGGGGCGCGGGCTTGCGGCGCGGGCGCGGCCCGGCCGAGGCGCCGGCTTTCAGCCTTTCTCGGGCGGTTTTCTGATCAGTCAAGGCGTGTCCCCACGACGGGCCGGCCACCACGCCAGCCCAGGAAAAGTCTTTCGGCGCGGCCGGTCAGCTGCGACGCCGCCACCAGCCCCGGTCCGCCTGCGGCACGTGGCAGGCGGCTGTCGATGCTGTCGCCGCGATTGTCCCCCAGCACGAAATAATGGCCGGGCGGAATGCGGGTTCCGGGATGATCGGCGAACGGCCCGCCCGCGCGGTCGGCAACGATGTGGCTGCGTCCGTCCGGCATCTGTTCGCGGCACAGGCCCGGGCCTTCCGGCCGGCAGGGCAGGGCGCGGCCGTTCAGCCGCACTTCGCCCCTCAGGAGGGCCACATCGTCTCCGCCTATGCCGATCACCCGTTTCACATAGTGCCGCCCGTCCGCTCCGGCAAACAGGATGATGTCCCCCCTGCGGATGGAGAGGGCCTGCCGGCTGCCGGCGAAGGCGGCTGTCGCCATTCCTGGCAGGCTGGCGGGCGCCAGGGGCTGGCCCAGCACATGGTCGCCGGGCAGAAGCGTGGGCGCCATGGAGGCGGAGTCCACCCGATAGGGCTGGCCCACGAGCATGCGCACCGCCAGCCCGGCGAGAATGGCGAGCAGGACAAGGCGCAGGCTTGTGCCGGGCAATGTGGATGCTGCGCGTATCATCTGCCCGGGCGCTGCGCCGTGGGCGGCCTGCTGTCAAGAAGTGCCTGCCGTTCAGGAGGCATCAACGGGAGCACCGACGGGGAAAGGGCGTGGTTCGTGAAGAAATGTCAATCTCTGCGACAGCAGTCGCGTGGCCTCTTGCGATCGGCTAGGGTGGGGTCATGCTTCCGCACCAGACGCCTGCATGGTCCGCGCTCGAGATGCTGGCGCGCCGTCCACTCCCCCGCATCGCCGCGCTTTTTACGCAGGAACCGGAGCGGCTTTCGCGCATGGCGCCCGAAGTGGCCGGCATCCGGTTCGATTATGCGAAACTCCCGCTCGACCGGCTTTTATTGTCCGCCCTCAAGGATCTCGCCGAGCAGGCCGACCTTGCCGGCTGGCGGGCGCGGCTTGCCGAAGGCGCCATCGTCAATGAATCGGAAGGGCGGGCGGCAACGCACATGCGTCTGCGGGATCCTGCCCGAAGGGGCGGGCATGCAGCGCTTCTCGATCTCGCGCGCCGCGTGCGAACGGGCGCGTTCGGGCCGGTGCGCCACATCATCCATGTCGGAATCGGTGGCTCGGCCCTCGGGCCGAACCTGCTTGTCGATGCGCTGGGGGACAGCGGGGACGGCCCGCGGATCCACATCGCCTCCAACATCGACGGCATGGCGCTTGCCCGCATCCTTGCCGAGGTCGATCCGGCGGAAACCATGATCGTCGCCGTTTCCAAGACCTTCACGACCCAGGAAACGCGCACCAACCTCGACACGGCGCTTGCCTGGCTGAAGGCCGGGGGTGTCGCAGACCCCATCGCGCGCACGATTGCCGTGACGGCAGCGCCCGAAAGGGCGCGCGCGCTCGGCATTGCCGAGATCCTGCCCTTCGATGAAAGCGTGGGCGGGCGCTATTCGCTCTGGTCGGCGGTGGGCCTGCCCTTTGCCCTTCGCTGCGGCCCGGATGCCTTCGAGGCGCTTCTCGATGGCGCACATGCAATGGACCGGCATTTCCTGGAAGCGCCGCTGGACGCCAATGCCCCAGTGATGGGGGCGATGGCCGATGTGTGGCAGGCCTGTTTCCTCGGCCGGCCGACACGCGCCATCTTTGCCTATGACGAACGGTTGCGGCTGCTGCCTTCCTATCTCCAGCAGCTGGAGATGGAATCGAACGGCAAGTCTGTCGCACACGACGGGACGCCGCTGCCCTTCCCGACTGCGCCCATCACCTGGGGCGGCACGGGCACCGATGCCCAGCATGCGGTCTTCCAGCTTCTGCACCAGGGCAGCCACGCTGATCCGGTCGAGTTCGTGGCTGTGGCCACAGCCGGGCATCGGCTGGACGCGGTGCATCACCGGCTGCTGCTGGCCAATTGCTTTGCGCAGGGCGCAGCGCTGCTGCGTGGCCGCACGCCTGACGAAGCGCTTGCCGAGGCCGGCGGCGATGAAGCGCTGGCGCGGGCGAAAAGCTTTCCCGGCAATCGCGGGTCAGCCACCATCCTGCTCGACCGCCTGACACCCGAAAGGCTGGGGGCGCTGCTTGCCTATTATGAAGCACGCACCTTTTCGGCTGCGGTGCTGATGGGGGTCAATCCGTTCGACCAGTGGGGTGTGGAACTCGGGAAGCAGGTGGCCGGCCGGCTGGCCGCCGGCGAGGGGGACGGGTTCGACCCGTCTACCGAGGCACTGATGGCGACTGTCGCCCGCCAATGCTGAACGGCCACCCCTGATCCGCCATCCCTGATCCGCCATCTGGGCGGGGCGGCCAATCTCAGACTGGAAAGCCGTGCTGGCGCAGGGCCTCGGCGGCGCCTGTGGCATCA
>CAYMZC010000020.1:0-26442 GCA_964394815.1 uncultured Sandaracinobacter sp.
CAGCCGCTGCGCAAGGGGCGACCACCACAGAAGCAGCGTGGCAAGAAGCAGGATCAGCGCCTGCGCAATGGCGTAAAGCTCGATGATCTCGAAATCGCCGAGCGGCACGCCCTCCCACAGGCCGATGGCGGAGGCCCAGCGCGACGGCCCGAAGCCGAGGAGGCTGGCAGCCGCCGGCAGCACGAAGGCGATGACCGCCGCCAGCGCCAGAACCCATTCCACATAGCGGTGGCGCTCCACCGCCAGCGTGCAGACGATCTCGCCGCTGGTCCGGGTTTCGGCCTCGTGGATCGCCGCCGCGATCCGTGCCTGCTCGTCTGTTGTCAGGTGCATCACCAACCCCCGCTGGCGCCGCCGCCGCCGAACCCGCCGCCGCCGCCGGAAAAGCCGCCACCGCCGCCACCCCAGCTGCCGCCGCCACCGCCCCAGCCGCCCATGCCGGGGCCCCAGATGACGATCGGCCCGGAACGGCCGCGCCGCCGGCCGCCTCCTCCGCCGCCGCTACCGCCGCCGCCATGAAAGGCGCTCCACAGCCAGAAGGCGAGGATGATGAGGATGATGAAGACGACAAGACCATTGCCGTCCTCCGATTCGGCGCGCACCTGCGCCACGGCCTTTTCGGCGCGGGCCGCGGCTTCCTCGGGCGGCAGCTCCATCTGGCTTGCGATCTGCCCGAAGCCCGCCAGCACGCCGCCCGGCATGTCCCCGGCGCGGAAGCGCGGCAGGATCGCCTGCTGGATGATGACGGACGAAAGCGCGTCGGTCAGCACCGGTTCAAGGCCATAGCCCACCTCGATCCGCACCCTGCGGTCATTGGGGGCGATCAGCAGGATGACGCCATTGTCCTTGTCGGCCTCGCCGATGCCCCAGTGCCGGCCGAGCCTGTAGCCATAATCCTCGATCGGATAGCCCTCCAGATCGGGGATGGTGGCCACAACCAGCTGCGCGCCGGATTGCGCCTCGACCGCTTCCGAGCGGGCGCTGATCTGCGCCTCCACCTCGGGCGGCAGGATGCCGGCAGCGTCCACCACCCGGCCCGAAAGCGGCGGAAAGCTCTGGGCGGCCAGCGGCGCCGCCAGCAGAAGGAAAAGCAGCAGCGCCAGCTGGCGCATCGGTCAGAACTTCACTTGCGGGGCCTGGTCCGCGTTGACGGCCGTGGCCTTGAAAGGCTCCTTCGGCTCGGCGCCATAGATGACCTTTGCCGCAACGATCGACGGGAAGGTGCGGATTTCCACATTATAGCTGCGCACGGACTCGTTATAGTCACGCCGGGCGATGGCGATGCGGTTTTCCGTGCCTTCGAGCTGGGATTGCAGCGCGAGAAAATTCTGGTCCGACTTCAGCTCGGGGTATTTCTCCACCACAACCATCAGGCGGGACAGGGCCGAACTGAGGCCATCCTGCGCCTGCTGGAATTGCGCCAGCTTGGCCGGATCGTCGAGGTCGCTGGCGTTGAGGGTCACTTGCGTGGCCTTGGCGCGCGCTTCCGTCACCCCGACAAGAACATCCTGTTCCTGCTGCGCATAGCCACGCACCGTCTCGACGAGGTTTGGAATGAGGTCAGCCCGGCGCTGATACTGGTTTTCCACCTCGCCCCAGGCAGCGTTCACGCCTTCTTCCTTGGTGGGAATGCTGTTGATGCCGCAGGCCGAAAGCGAAAGGGCGGCAGCCAGCGGCAGGGCAAGGCGGGCAAGCCGGCGCGAACGGGCATGATGCATGAAACGGAACTCCCCTGAATATCCTGCGCACCATCAAGACCTCTGGGGCCGCAGGCGTCAAGCCCGCCAGCCACGTCCTTATCTGCTGCATGCCCTCCCCTTGCCAACAGACACGAAAACAGGGACAGTCAAGATGAAGCAGCGTAAAAACGGGGGAAGAAGATGCTCAAGGATTTCAAGGCATTCATCGCGCGCGGCAATGTCCTCGATCTGGCGGTGGCCGTGATCATCGGCGCAGCCTTCGGCACAATCGTCACTTCCCTCACCGAGGATCTGGTGATGCCGATCATCTCGGCCCTGACCGGCAAGCCCGATTATTCGGCCTTTTTCATCAGGCTGGGGGCGATCCCTGCCGATTTCACCGGTGATCCGAACAGCTATGCGGCGCTCAAGGAAGCCGGCGTGGCGATGCTGGGCTATGGCGCCTTCATCACCGCTCTTCTGAATTTCCTCATCATTGCCTTCGCGGTTTTCCTGATCGCGCGCTACGCAAACCGCCTTTTCAAGGGCCTCGAAGCCGAAGCCCCGCCGCCTGCCGCGCCGAGCGAGGAAGTCCTGCTGCTGCGTGAAATCCGCGACAGCCTGAAGAAATAGCCCGGCTGAAGAAGCTACCCGGCCCGGAACGGGCCATCGACAGGGAGACAGGTCAATGCGAAGCAGCTTGAAAGGTGCGGCGATGCTTCTGCTTCTGGCAGGCTGTGCAGGCACCACAGGGTCCGCCGGCGAAGCGGCCACCCTGTCATCCGGAGCCGGGGAGACTGCCATGCGTGAACAAGGCGGCGACGTGCCTGCAAAGGCCCTGGAAGGGGTCGAGTGGCAGGTTTTCGAGATCGACGGCGTCGCGGTGCATCCGCGCCAGCCGGTCACGATCGAATTTGCCGAAGGCCGCATTGCCGGCGGCACGGGCTGCAACCGCTTCATGGGCCAATATGCAATGGCGGACGGGCTGGCCATCGAACTGAAGCCGCTCGCCACGACCATGCGCGCCTGCATCGACCCGCTGATGGAGCAGGAACAGCGCTTTCTGGCGGTTCTGTCCGACGTGCGCAGCCGTTCGATCGAAGCCGACGGCACGCTTCTTCTGAAAACCGCCGACGGCCGCAGCCTGCGCGCACGCAGGCCCTGAAAACGCAGAAACTGAAACCGCAGGCCCTGAAAACACGGGAACTGAACCGCAAAAGCGAGGCCGGCGCCACCATGGGGTGACGCCGGCCATTTTCAGTCCCTGAAACCCCGCATCGGGGTCATGGGCCTTTTTCACCTGCTCCGCATCCGGACGATGCGGCCGGTTACATGCTCCGCATCTGGACGATGCGGCCGGGCGCGCGCGGCGGCTCGCCCTTGGGCAGGGCGTCGATATGCTCCATGCCTTCCTCGACTTCGCCCCACACGGTATATTGCTTGTCGAGGAAGCGGGCGTCATCGAAGCAGATGAAGAACTGGCTGTTGGCGCTGTCCGGATTGGCGGTGCGGGCCATGGAGCAGACCCCGCGCACATGCGGCTCGGCCGAGAATTCGGCCTTCAGGTCAGGCATATCCGAGCCACCGGTGCCGGTGCCGCGCGGGCAGCCGCCCTGCGCCATGAAGCCCGGAATCACCCGATGGAAGAGGATGCCATCGTAGAAGCCGCTGTCCGCCAGTTCAACGATGCGCGCCACATGGTTGGGCGCGATATCCGGGCGCAGCCTGATGATGACATCACCGGATTCGAGCGTCATTTTCAGCTTGTCGGGCATGATCTTGTCCTTGTTCACCCGCCATGGGGCGGTGTTTTGCCTGTCGGCCCCGCCTAGCGATGCCGGTCGATGCTGGAAAGCCCCCGAGGCCCTGCCTGCGGCCAAAAGCGGGCGCGGCATGTCCTCCGTCTGTCGCTTGCGCCCTTGCTTTCCGGGCAGGATCAGGGCTTTCTCACCTCGTGCCGCCGCATTTCCCGCCTCTGCCTGCCGTCACCATGGCCTGTGCCCTGATGCTGCCCGCCCTGATGCTGCCCGCCAAGGCTGGCGCGCAGCAGGCCCTGGCGGGCGACCAGCCAGCCGGCACGGCGGAAGGATTACGGGACCGCAGCGAAGACCTCTTCGGCCCGCTGGAGCCGATGCCCGAGCCGGACCTGCCCCTGCCGCCGCTTCCCACCGAAAAACGCCTGCCGCCAGAGCCGGAAGCCGATGAAATTGCCTTTCCGGCCCCGCCGCAGGCCGACCCGCTGCTCCTGACTCCAATGCCGCCGCTCGAAGATTTCGACCCGGCGCCACGCGAGGATTTCGTCTTCACCGAAACCGCCGCCGAGGCGGTGCGCTATTCCGTCAGCATCGAGGGTCTCGCCGAAACCGGGCTCGAGGGCAGTTTTCGCCGCATCTCTGCCCTTGTGCGCGGTGCATCCCGCAGCGCCAGCCGCGCCCAGCTTGCAGCACGCACCAATGCCGACAAGGCCCTGCTGGAACGGCTTCTGCATTCGGAAGGCTGGTATTCCAGCCGGGTGTTCGCGAACCTCGATCCCACCGGCGAAGGGGATGCGGCCGTCAGCCTGCGCGTGCGGCCCGGCAGCCGCTACAGCTGGCGCGAAATAACGCTCGACCTCCTGCCCGAGGACAAGCCGGAACTGGGCCGGAATTTCGCCCTGAAGCCGGGCGATCCCGTCCGCGCCATCGCTGTCGAGGAAGCCGAAGGCGCCCTTCTTCTGGATCTCAGGCGGCAGGGCTATCCCTTCGCCGAAATCGGCGCGCGCGACGTGGTGCTCGACGCGGACGGACCGACTGCCACCTACCTGCTCACAGGCGATACCGGTCCTGCCGGTGTCTTCGGCCCCATCCGGATGGAAGGCTTCCAGCCCTTCGATGCGCGCCATGCCGGCGTGATCGCCCGCTTCAGCCCCGGCGACCCCTATGACCAGGCCCTTCTCGACGATTTCCGCGAAGCGCTGATCGCGACCCAGCAGTTCGCCGGCGTGACGGTTGCCGTGGAGGACACGGGCGAGCGCGATTCCGAGGGGCGCGCGGTGACAGCCCTGGCCGTCAGCGGCAACAAGGGACCGCAAAAGCTGCTTTCGGGCCAGATCGGCTATGCCACGCAGGAAGGGCTGCGCACCGAGGCCGCCTGGCGGCATCGCAGCTTGCTCAGGCCCGAAGGCGATTTCACCGGCCGTGCCGTTATCGGCACCGAGGAGCAGCGCGCGTCCGCCGAACTCGACATGCGGAACTTCGGCCAGCGTGACCGCACGCTCAGCCTGCTGGCCGACATCGCCAATCTCAGCCGCCCGGCCTACCGGGCGCGCACCATCACCCTGTCCGGCGCCATCGGTGTGGCGTCCACGCCGATCTGGCAGAAACGCTGGACATGGAACACCGGTCTTCTGCTCCAGGCTTCGAACGAGCGGGAACGCGCCCTGCCGGACCCGCGTGACGCAGCCGGTTTCATTGTCAGGCGAACCTTCTTCATCGCCGCCCTGCCCTCCTTCCTGGGCTATGACCGTTCGGACGATCTTCTCGACCCGACCAGGGGATTCCGGCTGGGCCTGCACGTCACACCGGAATTCTCCCGGCAGGGTGGCGGCAACGAAACCTATGTCCGCGCCATTGCCGACGGCAGCATCTACCAGAAAGCGGGACAGAAGCTCGTGCTCGCCGCACGCACGCGGCTGGGCACGATCGTCGGGGCCGATACGCTCGATATCGCACCCACGCGCCGCCTGTTCGCAGGCGGCGGCGGCTCGGTGCGCGGCTATGATTATCAGGGCGTCGGCCCGGTCGGCGTGAATGACCGGCCGTTCGGCGGGCGCGGGCTGTTCGAAGCCAGCGTCGAGGCCCGCTACCGCTTCGGCGATCTAGGAATCGTTGCCTTTGCCGATGCCGGCTCGCTTCAGAATGGGTCGATGCCGGGCTTCGACGGCATGCGTTACGGGGCAGGCCTTGGCGCGCGCTACTACAGCAGCTTCGGCCCGATCCGGATCGACATCGCCCGCGCCCTCGATCGCGGCCCGCGGGATCCGCTCGTCGCACTCTATATCTCCATCGGGCAGGCCTTCTGATGACGGCGATGGAACCGGACAGCGCCGAAACGGATTTCGCCGGACAGGAAGCGGAGGCCCCGCGCAGCTGGTGGCGCTGGCTGGCCGGCGGCCTGCTGCTTCTGGTGCTGGCGCTGGCAGCAGCCGTGCCGCTCGGCCTCTGGTATCTGGCGGAAACGCCAGGCGGCCGGGCCTTCGTCGCCCGGCAGCTGAGCGGCCTGGAACCGGAATCGGGCATCCGCTACGACGTCGGCCGAATCGACGGCAGCCTGCTTTCCAGCTTCCAGATGGTGGACGTGGTGGTGAAGGATCTCGACGGCACGCTTGCCGTCCTGCCGCTCGTCGACGTGCGCTGGAACCCGGCCACGCTGTTCGGCAATCTCGTCAGCGTCGACAGCATCATCATTCCCGAAATGCGATTCCTGCGCATGTGGCGCCTCAACCCGCGCGACCCTGACGACCCGCTGCTTCCGGCGATCGACATCCGGATAGACCGGTTCGCGGTCGAACGGCTGGTGGTGGAAAAGGCGCTCGCCGGGCGGCGCGAAGTCCTTTCGACGAGCGGCCGGGCGGACATCCGGGCCGGACGGCTGCTGATGGACCTGAAGGCCGATGCCGAAAGCGGCGATGCGCTCACCCTGCTTCTCGACGCCGAGCCGGACGGTGACCGCTTCGATCTCGATGCCAGGCTCGACGCACCGGCCGGCGGCCTGCTCGCCTCTGCGGCCGGGCTTGATCGCGCGCTGATCCTGAAGGCAGACGGCAATGGCACATGGGCGCGCTGGCGCGGCCGCCTGCTGACCAGCCTTGGCAATGGCGATACGGCTGAAACCCTTGCCGACATCAACCTCGGCGCCGATGGCGGGCGCTTCCGCGCAACCGGCGCCATCAGGCCCGCCCCGCTTCTGGAGGGCCCGCTGGCGGCGCTGGGCGAGCCGGACATCGCGCTCGATGCCATCGCGTCCGCAAAGGGCGACATCTACGAGCTGCGCCTCGTCGCCAGTTCGACGGCGTTCGCACTCACGGCCGGCGGGGGCCTGGACCCAAGAGAAAACCGGCTGCACGCCGCCGTGGCCGATGTCGTGCTGAAGGAACCGGGCCGGATCGACCCGGCGCTTTCAGGCGAGACTCTGCGCGCCCGGCTGGAAGCGGACGGACCGCTTGCCGGGCTGGAAATCGGCTGGACCGCCAGTGCCGGGCGCATCCGCCTCGATCGTGCCGACCGCTCCGACGGGCCCATAGGCATCGACGATCTGCGCGCCAGCGGCGCGGTGACACTGGCAAAAGGCGATGATCCGCTTCGCGCCACCGCTTCGGCCACGGCCGGCGCCCTTGCCGGCCTGCCGCCCGAATTCGCCGCCATTGTCGCCAGCCCGCGCCTGTCGGGCGCGCTCAGCTTTGCCGATGGCGTGCTGACGATCGAGCAGGTCGACTTCGACAGCGCGCGCCTGAAGGCAGGCGGCAAGGGCCGGATGCTTGCCGATGGCCGGCTGACGGCGGATTTCGATGCCAGCCTCGCCCGCTACGACATCGATGGCCTTGGCCCTGTCACACTGTCGGCCAGCGGGCGGCTCGACAAGGCATCGGGCGCTGCCCCGCGCGTTGCCGGGCGCTTCCAGGGCCGCACCCTTGCCCTTGCCAACGACGCTGTCGCGCGCTTCCTCGGTGGCAACCCGGCCCTCTCGGGGGATTTCGCGCTTGCCGCCAGCGGCCTTGTCGCCGCCACCAATGTCCGCCTGCAAAGCCCGAAGCTGACGCTTGCCGGTAGCCGTGCCAGCTATGACCCGGAAAGCGGGCGCTTCACGCTCGCGGCCAGTGGCGCCAGCACGGATTACGGGCCGCTGGTGCTGACTGCCTCGGGCACGCCTGCGGCGCCGACAGCCCGGCTTGCCATGGAACGCCCCGGGCTTGGCGTCGGCCTGCAGGATCTTGTGGCGGATATTGCCCCGGACGGCAGCGGGCGACTGCGCGTGACGGCACGCGGCACCACCCCGCAAGGCCCGCTCGATGGCCGGGCGCTGATCACCCTTGCCAACGGCCAGCCATTGACGCTGGATGTTGAGCGGCTGTTCTTCGCCGGGCTGGAAGCGCGGGGCAGGCTCGTGCAGACAGCGGCCGGCCCCTTCGCCGGCGACCTCGTCGTCGACGGACAGGGCCTCGACCTTCGGCTTCGCCTTGCCGGACAGGGCGGCATCCAGCGCGTGGACGGGCGCGCGGGCCTCGTCAACAGCCGCCTGCCGCTGCCCACGCCCATCAGCATCAACAACGGCTCGGCGCGCTTCAGGCTGCTTCTGGTGCCCGATCGCCCGCACCTCACGGGCAGCTTCCGCCTGACCGGGCTGCGGCGCGGAAACCTTGTGCTGACTCGCGCCGAAGGCAGCGCCAACATTGCCGGCGCCAGCGGTCTGGCGAAGCTCGCTGTCAGCGGCCGCGCGGGGGATGGCAAGCGGCTGCAGGCCAGCCTCGGCGTGCAATCCGTGAGCGACGGCTATGCGCTCAGCCTGGACGGCAGGCTGGGGGACCAGCCGCTGCGCCTGACCAACCCCGCCCGAATCGCGCGCACAGCCGACGGGTGGCAGCTGAAACCCGTGCGGCTGCAATTGCAGAAGGGCGAGGTGCTGCTCTCCGGAAACTGGGGCAAGAGCAGCAACCTCCAGCTCTCGCTCAAGGATGTCGACCTGTCGGTCGCCGATCTCTACGCTGCCGATTCCGGGCTGGGCGGCACGGCCAGCGGTCGCCTCGACCTCAGGCTCGATGGCCGCTCGGCCATTCCGGCCGGAAGTGCCGATCTCGACATCAGGGGCCTGCAGCGCAGCGGCCTAGGCGCTGAGCCGGTTCCGGTCGATGTCAGGCTTTCGGCACAGTCGGATGGGGCGGCGCTCAGGGTCGGGGCCAATCTTTCCTGGCAGGGCAACCGGCTTGGCCGACTGGTGCTGCGTGTCGATCCCGGCGCCGGCGACAGCCCGCAGGACCGGTTCCTCTCGGGCGCGCTCAGCGGTGGCGTGCGCTACAATGGCCCGGTCGAGCCGCTCTGGGCGCTGGCCGCGCCCGAAGGCCAGGTTCTGAAAGGCCCGATCGCCATCGGGGCCGATTTCGCCGGCACGCCGGGCGCGCCGAGCCTCGCCGGAATCGCGCGGGGCAGCGGCATCGTCTATCGCAACGTTCAGTTCGGAACCGAAATCACCGACATCGCCTTCAACGGTCGCTTCAGCAATGCATCGCTGGTGCTTGCCAGCATCACCGCGCGGGCGAACGGCGGCACCCTCAGCGGCAGCGGGGTCGTGCGCCTCGATGCCGATTCCGACCGGATGATCGACATCAGCGCCAGGCTGGACAAGGCGCGCCTTGCCAATAGCGATACCATGCAGGTGACCGTATCCGGCCCGGTTCGCCTGCAGGGCGAGGGTGGCACCGCAACGCTTTCGGGCGACCTGAAGGTCGATTCGGCGCGAATCCAGCTGATGCAGGTGGAAACCAGCGAAATCCCGCAACTGAAGGTGCGCCGCGCGGGCGAGGTTCGCGTGCCGGAACCGGAAAGCAGCTTTGCCGCCAGCCGGCTGAACCTGGATGTGCGCATCCGTGCCGATGACAGGGTGCGGGTGGAAGGCATGGGGCTGGACAGCTTCTGGGGCGCCGATGTGCGGATCCGGGGCACCGCCAGGGATCCGCGCCTCGTCGGCTCCGCCAATCTGGTGCGGGGGGACTTCCAGTTCGCCGGCAGCGACTTCGACATCACGCGCGGCCGCGTCATCTTCAATGGCGCCCCGCTCGACAGCGCCATCGACATCCAGGCCCAGACCGTGGCGCAGGATGTGACCGCCATCGTCACCATAGCCGGCACCGCCGCCCGGCCGGATGTCCGCTTCACCTCGACCCCCAGCCTGCCGCAGGATGAAATCCTCTCGCGCCTGCTGTTCGGCACATCCGTCGCCGATCTTTCCGTGACCGAGGCCGTGCAGCTCGCAACCGCCATTGCCGGGCTTCAGTCCGGCGTCGACACCATGGGCAAGATCCGCCGCTCGGTCGGCCTCGACCGTCTGCGCCTCGTGGGGGACAACAGCGATACCGGCATGGGAACAGGCCTCGCCATCGGCAAGCGGCTCAGCCGCAACCTCTATGCGGAGGTGCTGACGGATGCGCAGGGCAACACCCTCACCTCCGTGCAGGTGACGCTGAGCCGCGTGCTTTCCATCCTGGCAGACGTCAGCAGCCTCGGCCGCAGCAGCGTCAACCTGCGCTACCAGCGCGAATATTAGGGCTGGCGCCAATCACCGATATGAGGGTGCGGGCATGACGCGGCAGGCACCTTAGCATTCCGGAAAGGCCTGCTCACCCTGTCAGCCTGCGCCAACTACCGTCAGCAGGCCAAGTTGGCTGGCTCGGAAGTTCATTGCGATGGCATGGAAAGGGCCGGCAAGGCCCCCGCTTTATCAGTCGTCGACCGGTTCCGTCGCGGTGCGCACGCCCTCGACGATGGTGCGGGCTGCGCCGACCACGTCCACGCCCTGCGTGCAGCCGGTCATGCCGCCGGCGCCCACGGTGGAGCAGCTGCCGGTGCCGGTTGCGCTGGGGCGGCCGCTGGCAAGGGCGGCCCGGTTTTCGCCTACCCGGTCCTCACGGGCGGTCTTCTCCGCCTTTTCCTGCTCGCGGATGTCCTTCGGAATGCGGAAACGCTCCTCCTCCGGCCGGCGGGCGCAGACGATGATTTCATCCGGGTTGGTTGAAACGGGGCATTCGTCACTGCCGAACACCACGACGGTGCGTGTGCGATAGTTGCCGCTCTGCGCCTCCGCCGGAGCCGGAAGGGCCGCAAGAACCATGGGCGTCGCCATCGCGGCCAGTGCCAGCACCCAGCGCATTCCCGTCTCCTTCAGCATCAGTCCACCCTTACACGAAACAGCCCCGCGCATGAACCGAAGCTGAGCCAAGGGCAAGAGGCAGGCGCATGCCATGCGACCCTTGCCCATGGACGCAGCGGCGCATCCGCCTACACTGCAAGGGGTGCGGAATGGAACCCCGGCGACGGGGCGCAGTTGGAAACGGATGGCAGCGGACATGACAAGCGGCATTCACCACATGGGCGTCACCGGGCTTCTCACGGCCTATCGCGCGGGGCGTGTCAGCGTGGCGGCGGCTGTCGACCACTTCCTCGATCGCATCGCCCGGCTCGACGGACGGATCGGCGCCTTCACCCATGTCGATGCCGAAGGCGCGCGGCGACAGGCGCTGGAAAGCGCCCGGAGGTGGGACAGAGCCAGGCCCCGCGCCCTCGAGGGCGTGCCGGTGGCGGTGAAGGCAAACATCGATGTCATGGGCATGCCAGTCCATGGCGGCATGGCCCATGGCGGCAAGACCGGAACGCCGGAAAGACTTGCCGAACGGGATTCGGTTGCCGTCGCCCGGCTGCGGGAGGCCGGCGCCATCATTCTCGGCCTGACCGCGATGGACGAAGCGGCCCTCGGCGCCACGACCGACAATCCGCATCATGGCCTCTGCCACAATCCTCATCGCCATGGGTACACGCCGGGCGGCTCCTCCGGCGGCGCGGCGGCTGCGGTCGCTTCCGGCTTTGCGGCCGGGGCGCTGGGCAGCGACACGCTTGGCTCGGTGCGGATACCGGCCAGCTATTGCGGCATCGCCGGGCTGAAACCGGGGCAAGGCGTCGTTTCGGCACAGGGGCTCATGCCGCTTGTGCCCAGGCTTGAAACCATTGGCACGCTGGCCATCTCGGCGCGGGATTGCGGGCTGCTTCTCGACGCCATCGCCGAAAACCCGCCGGCGCCCTCCACGGGCCTGCCCACGCGCTTCGCCGTCCTCGATTCCATGTCTCAGGTGCCGATGGAACCAGCCGTGCTGGCCGCTTTCCGGCTGGCGGCGGACCTGCTGAAAGGGCTGGGGCTGGACATGCGCGAACATGCCAGCCCCATCGATCATCGCCGCGTACGGATTGCCGCCTATGCGGAGGCAGCGATGGCGGCCGATGCCCTGCATGGCGGGCGTGACGATCTCGGCCCGGTGCTGCGCGGGGCCATTGGCTTCGCGCGGTCCGTGTCCCCAGATCTGCGGGCACAGGGCCGGGCGGCGATGGATGCCGCCGGGAACGAACTTGAGGCGATCGTCGCGCTTGATGACGCCATCCTGCTGCCGACGACACCGCAGCCGGCCTTTCCCCACACAGGTCCCCACACAGGCGAGCCGCCCTCGACCCAGGCCGATTTCACCCTGCTTGCCAATCTCGCCGGGCTGCCCGCGATATCCATTCCCGCCGGATGGACGGCCGATGGGTTGCCAGTCGGCGTTCAGCTTGTCGGCCGCCGCGGCGGAGAAGCAGCGCTCGTCGCGCTTGCCACCCGGCTCGAAGCGACGCTCAATGCCTGGCGGCCGCCCGTTGTGGAAGAAGCATGAAAGCCACGCAACCGGCCCGTGCGAAACGCCCGGGGCTGCCGCTCAGAGCATGGCCTCGGTCGTGTAGAAGCTTGAAAAATCATTGTCCCAGACGAAATTGGTGAAGCTCATCCCGATGGTGAGCGAAAGCCCCTCGACATGGTGCCACCAGCCGACCGGAATGAAGAGGATCTCGCCCGGCCCGATGTCCAGCTGAACGGTCGCCGGCCTGTTGGCGGCAAGGGCATCGCCAAGACCAGCATCCGCCCCGAAAAGGCTGAAGCAGTGGCGATGGTTGCGCATGCGCGGCGTTTCGGCAGGTGACGCCAGCGTCACCCGCTTGCGGCCGACAAAGTTCACCAGCAGATTCTGGGTCAGGTCATGGTGCCATGGGGTGATGGTGCCGCGCGGCCCCATCCAGAAGAAACCATCCCCCAGCCGGCTTTCGCCAAGATAGCCGGGAAGCGGGCCGACATCCCGCCACAGAGGCGCCAGCGCCTTCCTGTTCACGCCGCTGTTGTTGGCCGTGACGTAGAAATCATTGGTGCAGGGGTCGCCGCGCAGCCTGTCGAGCACGTAATGCCATTTCAGGCGGCTCTTGTGGGCGATGCTGTTCAGCTCAAAATCCGGGTCTGTCTCCCGGCCTGTCTGCACCTCGATTTCGGGGTTGCCCAGCTTTTGGGCCAGGGCATCGAGTGTCCAGCCCATGGCCGGCCAGTCGTCCACCATGCCGGTCAGCACGGCGGGCATCAGGCGGCTGTAATGATCGCGGAAAAAGCTGTCAGCATCAGGCTGGTGGAGCCGCGGCACCACAGCCGGCGTCATGCGTTCCAGCCGGGCGCGGCATTCCAGCAGCCAGTCCCGCTTGGCAAGGCGCGCCTTCAGCCTTTCAGCCCCTTTCATGTAAGGGTGCTGCAGGGCGGCCGCCACTTCGGCCCGCGCTGTCTGCAAATCGACGCCGCGCCGGGCCAGTTCGCCGAGCAGTGCATCGCGCGCCACGCCATCGAGCAGGCGTTCGGCAATCAGGGCGCGCAGGCCATCATCGACCATGGGGGCTGCCGGGCGCATGCCAAGGGCACGGAGGGGGTCGTCAGGCCGGAAGGTCTTGCGGGCGTCGAGCATGTTTCAATCATGCGTCCGGCTGATGACAGCAGGATGACAGCAGGATGAATGCAAGGGCGCCGATATCGCCGTCAGGCCGCCTAGAGCTGGCTTGCCGGAATGGAGAAGGTGTCGCAGGCATCCACCGTGCCGGCACGGAAGCCGCGTGTCAGCCAGCGCACGCGCTGCTCGGCGCTGCCATGGGTGAAACTGTCGGGCACCACGGCCTGGCCGGCCTGGCGTTGCAGCGTGTCATCGCCGATGGACTGGGCCGCGCGCACGCCCTCGGCGAAATCCGTTTCATCGAGCAGCGCACGATTGCGTGATGCCCAGATGCCGGCGAAACAGTCTGCCTGAAGTTCCTGGCGCATCAGCAGCTGGTTGCGTTCGGCTTCACTGCGTGCGCGCCGCTGGGCCAGCGCCACCTGTTCGGACAGGCCGGCCACCGTCTGCACATGGTGGCCCACTTCATGGGCGATCACATAGGCTGCGGCGAAATCGCCGGGCGCACCGAAGCGGCTGGCCAGCTGGTCGAAGAAGCTGGTGTCGAGATAGATCTTCCGGTCCGCCGGGCAGTAGAATGGCCCCGAAGCCGCGGACGCAAGGCCGCAGGCGGACGATACGCGCCCGTCGAAGAGCACCAGCGTCGGCTCGGGATAGGTTTCGCCGCCCTCGCGGAAGATGGCGCCCCAGGTGTCTTCCGTTGTCGCCAGCACCTTGGCGACGAAGCTGTCGGTGGAGGACTGGAGCTGCGCGGGGGCAGATGCCCCGGTCTGCGCCGGGGGCGAGGCCACCTGCCCCGGAATCAGCCCGCCGCCACCGCTGCCGAGGCCGCCGAAAAGCCACAGGCCCCCCAGCACGGCGAGAACGCCCACGATCCCGAAGCGGGAGCCGATAAGCCCCAGCAGCATCGGGACCAGCCCGCTCGCGCCGCCCGAGCCCCCCGCACCCTGACGCCGGCCGAAGCCCGGGAAGCCGCCCATGCCGCTCCGCCTGTTCTCGATGTTCCGGCTTTCCCGCTGATCGTCCAGACGCATGTAAAAACCCCCTCGCGCAAGGCCTGCCCTTTTCCGGGGCCGGAAGAATGACAGTAAGTCCAAGGATAGGGCTTTTGTTCCACGGTGGCGAGGCATTCCGCCGCAAAGCCTTGGCATATGCCGGGCAAGGCCCCATCTTTCCGCACTGGCATATCAGGGACTGTCATATCAGGGAGATGGGCATGCGCACCGCACTGGCACTGCTGGGGACAGCACTGGCTTTCACGCTGGCAGCGGGCGCGCCCGCCAGCGCGCAGGCGCGCGAAGGCGCCGCCAGCCGGCAGGCGACATCGCCAGCGCCGCCCATCGTCCCCTTCGAGGTGGCGGCGGAGCCGGGCCTTGCGGCAAGCGTCTGGGCAAAGGGGCTGGAGCATCCCTGGGGCATCGCTTTCCTTCCCGATGGCCGCGCACTGGTTACGGAACGCCCCGGACGGCTTCGCATCATCTCCACCGATGGCCGCGTCGGCCCGCCGGTGGCCGGGCTGCCCAGGGTTGCAGCCGTCGGCCAGGGCGGGCTTCTCGACATTGCCATCCATCCCGGATTCGCGCGCAACGGCCTCGTCTATTTCACCCATGCCGTCGGCACGCAGGACGCCAACATGACGGCGCTGTCGCGCGGCAGGCTCAGCGGCAACATGCTGGCTGACGTGAAGGAACTGTTCCGCAACCCCGTCGCCAAGCGCGGGGGCGCGCATTTCGGCGCACGGCTCCAGTTCCTGCCCGATGGCACGCTGCTGATGTCGGTGGGCGATGGCGGCAACCCCAACATCAAGCTGAACGGCCAGAACATCCGCGACCAGGCGCAGAACCCGAAAAGCTGGTTCGGCAAGGTGCTGCGGGTGAACGCGGATGGCCTGCCGCTCAAATCGAACCCCGGCGTCGCCAACCCGAAGCTTGGCTGGGACGCGCGGGTGTGGAGCATGGGCCACCGCAACATCCAGGGGCTGGCGCGCGACCCGAAGACCGGCACGATCTGGGCGACCGAGCATGGCGCGCGCGGCGGGGACGAGCTGAACCGGCTTGCCTCGGGTGGCAACCATGGCTGGCCTGTCGTCACCTACAGCACCGAATATTCCGGCGACCCGATCACTGCCGAGCGGTCCCGCCCCGGATTCCGCGATCCGGTTTCCGTCTGGACCCCGTCGATCGGCGCGTCCGGTCTCGCCGTCTATCGCGGCAAGGCGATCCCAGCGCTCGATGGCGCTATCCTGGCCGGCGGGCTCGTCAGTTCGGATGTGCGGGTGGTGCGGATCGGAGCAGATGGCCGCCCCGGCCCGGAACGGCGCATCGAACTGGAAGCCCGCGTCCGGCAGGTGGCCGTCGGCCCCGACGGGCTGGTCTATGTTCTGACCGACGAGGAAGAAGGCCGGATCATCCGGCTGGCCCCTTCCCGCTAGGCTGGCAGCCAGCCGGGCATGCAGGCATCGCTGCTTGACGAACACATTAGGATTTCCTAATTCTATTGCATGACCCAAAGCCCGGTTTCCATGAAAGGAAAGCAGATGGCCGCCAGCATTGAAGCCTTTTTCGACGAGGCCACCAACACCGTCTCCTACATCGTCTCCGACCCTGAGACGAAAGAGGCCGCAATCATCGATTCCGTCCTCGATTTCGATCCGGCATCGGGGAAGATCTCCACCGAATCCGCCGACAGGCTCATCGAACGGCTCCGCAGCCTCGGCCTGAAGCCCGTGTGGATCCTCGAAACCCACGCCCATGCCGACCATCTCTCGGCAGCCGGCTATCTGAAGCACAGGACAGGCGCCCCCATCGGCATCGGCGGCCGGATCGACGAGGTGCAGCACATCTTCCGCCCGCGCTTCGGCATCAGCGGCAAGCAGGATGGCGAGGGCTTCGACCACATGTTCGCCGATGGCGAGCGCATTCCGCTCGGCACGCTCGAATTCGAGGTCATCTCCACGCCCGGCCACACACCCGCCTGTGTCAGCTACAGGATCGGCGATGCCGTCTTTGTCGGCGATACGCTCTTCATGCCCGATTACGGGACCGCGCGGGCGGACTTTCCCGGCGGCGATGCCCGGACGCTCTACCGCTCCATCCGCCGCCTGCTCAGCCTGCCGCCCGAAACCCGGCTGTTCATGTGCCATGACTACAAGGCGCCCGGCCGCGACGCCTATGCCTGGGAAACCACGGTAGGGGCCGAACGCGAGGGCAATGTACATGTGAAGGACGGCATCAGCGAGGATGAATTCGTGGCCATGCGCGAAGCGCGCGATGCGACCCTCGATTCGCCACGCCTGCTGCTGCCTTCCCTGCAGGTGAATGTGGAAGGTGGCCGCCTGCCGGACCCAGCGCCCGATGGCGCACGCCGCCTGGCGCTGCCGCTCAACGTGCCTGAAACCTATGCCGAGGCCTGAGGCCCGGGAGAATGAGCCTGGGCTGCATAGGCTTCTTATGGGGGTTTATCTGTAGGAGATAATCCGGGATAAACCCCCTATGGACCCCGTTCGAAACCCCTTTGCACCCGGGGCCGGCACCCGCCCGCCCGAACTCGCCGGCCGCGATGACCTGATCGAGCGCGCGCAGATCGCGCTCGACCGCATCGCCCTTGGCCGCCCGGCCCGAAGCTTCATCCTTCACGGCCTGCGCGGTGCGGGCAAAACCGTTCTGCTCGGCCAGATCAGGCAGGATGCCGAAGCGCGTGGGCTGCATGCCGTGCGCATCGAAGCGCCGGAGGACCGTTCGCTCCCGGCGATCCTCGCCGCGCCGCTGCGGGCGCTTCTGCTGAAGCTCGACAGGCTGGAATCGGCGAAACTGGGCGCGCGCAAGGCGCTGCGGGCGCTGGCGAGCTTTGCCAGCCTGAAGGCGAAATATGCCGATATCGAAGTCTCGCTCGATTTCGAGCCGCTCAAAGGCACGGCGGATTCCGGCGATCTCGAAGTCGATCTGAGCGAATTGCTGCTGGCCGTCGGCGAGGCCGCGCGCGAGCGGGACAGCGCCGCCATCCTCTTCATCGACGAGCTGCAATATGTGCGCGAAACCGAAATGGCCGCGCTGATCGCGGCGCTTCATGCCGTGGCGCAGGCGGGCCTGCCTGTCACCATGGTGGCAGCGGGCCTGCCGCAGCTTCTGGGCCGCATGGGGCGCGCGAAAAGCTATTCCGAGCGATTGTTCGAATATGTCGAAGTCTCCCGGCTGGATGCCGGCGCCGCGCGCAACGCCATCGTCATCCCCATCGAACGGGAGGAGGAATCGATCGAACCGGCGGCCGTCGATGCGATCATCGCGGCAACCGAGGGCTATCCCTATTTCCTGCAGGAATGGGGCAAGCATGCATGGGATCTGGCCTTCTGCTCGCCCATCACCGTGCGGGATGTGGAGAATGCAAGCGTCACGGCCCTGGCCGAACTGGATGCCAGCTTCTTCCGCGTGCGCTTCGACCGGCTGACGCCGACGGAAAAGCGCTACATGCGCGCCATGGCCGAGCTTGGGCCGGGATCGCATCGTTCGGGCGACATTGCCGAGCGGCTGGGCAAGCAGGTCACGCAGCTTGCGCCCATCCGCAATTCGCTCATCCGCAAGGGCATGCTCCATTCCCCGGCGCACGGCGACACGGCCTTCACCGTGCCCATGTTCGACAGCTTCATGAAACGCATCATGCCGGAATGGCCCTGAGAAAGCAGAACCTGAGAAAGCCGGCTCAGCCGGTCAGGGCTTCCACCAGCGCCTTCACCTTGGCGGATTTCCATTGCGGCGCCGGCGCGCACAGCCAGTAGCCATCGTCGGACGGCACGGGCGCCCCGCGCTCCTCCACCTGCCGGGCGGCAAGCGCCGCTGCCGCCAGCGTGCGCGGCACGCGCACCTCGCCAAACCCGGCAATCGCCCAGTCCAGCGCCTGACCGGCATCGGGCAGCGCAAGCGAAGCGCCCTCGCCATTGCGCCAGCTGATAGGCCGCGCCGGGGCGCCTGGGGCGGCCACCGTCACCAGTTCCTCATCCTCGGCCAGCTTGCGCCCGAAGACGCCTTCGGCATCCGGGGCCGGGCCATAGCTGAGCGCAAGGTCGAGATTGGCCTGGCTGAAATCGACCGGCGCATCCAGCGGCAGGATCTGCACCGTGGTTTCGGGATGATCGAGAAGCCATGGCGACAGGCGTGGCATCAGCCAGTGGCGGATCGCGCCGCGCGCGCAGCCCAGCGACAGGCGGGTTGCGCCCTGCCCTTCGCGCAAGGCCGCGACCGTTTCCTCGAAGGCGGAAAAACCGGCCCTCAGGTGCGGCAGCGCCCGGATCGCCTCGGGCGTCAGCTCCAGCCCGCGCGCCGTGCGGCGGAACAGGATGACGCCCAGCGTCTCTTCCAGCGCGCGGATCTGCTGGCCGACGGCGGCCGGCGTCACGGCCAGTTCGTCGGCGGCCCTGGTGAAGGACAGCGAGCGCGCGGCGGCGTCAAAGACCCGCAGGGCATTGAGCGGAAGCAGCGAGCGCTTCATCAGCTGGCCGCCCGCCGGGCATCGGGCGAGATCAGGTCGAAGGCCGGAATTGCCACATCGATCCGGCGGCCGCCGGAATCCAGCATGCCATAGCGCCCCCGCATCGAACCCATGGGCGTGTTCAAAGGGCATCCGGACACATAATCATAGCTTTTGCCCGGCTCGATCACCGGCTGCTCGCCCACCACGCCCTCGCCCATCACGTCGCGCCGCTCGCCCCGGCCGTCTATGATGATCCAGTGCCGATCCATCAGCTGCACGGCAAAGCCGCTGCCATTCTCGATCCGCACATGATAATGCCACACCCAGTGGCCATGCGCCGGGTCAGACTGGTCACCCGCATAGCGGGGCTGGACGCGCACGGTGATGCCCTCCGTCGTTGCCTCCGCCGCGAACAGGCTGTCGAGGCTCACAGGCCGATCGCCCGCAGCGCCTGATCGAGATCCCCGATCAGGTCGTCCTTGTCCTCGAGGCCGACGGACAGGCGCAGCATCCCCTCGCCGATCCCCATTTCCGCACGCACATTCTCGGGCACGCTGTAATGGGTTGTGGACGCCGGGTGGGTCATCAAGGTCCGGCTGTCGCCGACATTGTTAGAGATGTCGATGAGCTGCAGCGCATCGAGCAGGCCATGGGCTTCCGCCCGGCCGGGCAGATGGATGGCGATGATCGTGCCCCCGGCCGACATCTGCGCCATGGCGAGCCTGTGCTGGGGGTGGCTTTCGAGGCCGGGGTAAAGAAGGCCCGGTACACGGCCTTCGAGGAAACGGGCGACGGCCAGTGCATTCTCGCAGGCGCGCGTCACCCGCATTTCCAGCGTTTCCAGGCTTTTCAGGATGACCCAGGCGTTGAAGGCCGACAGCACCGGCCCGGTGTGGCGGGCAAAGGCCATGTAGGTCTTTTCCATCCATTCCGCCGGGCCGAGCACGGCGCCGGCCAGCACCCGGCCCTGCCCGTCCATCAGCTTGGTGGCGGAATAGGCGACGATGTCGGCGCCAAGCTCCAGCGGCCGCTGGACGACGGGCGAGGCAAAGGCATTGTCGACGATGACAAGGGCGCCGGCGTCATGGGCGATGTCGGACACGGCCTTCACGTCCACGATGTCGAGCGTGGGGTTGGCCGGGGTTTCAAGGAAGACGGCGCGGGTGTTGGGGCGCATCGCGCGGCGGAAGGCTTCCGGGTCGCGGCCGTCAACCACGGTCGTCTGGATGCCGAAGCGAGGCAGGATCGTATCGACGAGCACGCGGCAGCTGCCGAAAAGCGCCCGGCCCGCCACCAGATGATCCCCAGCCGAAAGGGTGGACAGAAGCGTCGCCGACATGGCCGCCATGCCGCTTGCCGAAACCCGCGCGGCTTCGGCCCCTTCCAGCAGGCAGAGCCGCTCTTCCAGCATCTCGACCGTGGGGTTCTGCAGGCGCGAATAGGTCATGCCCTTTTCGTCGCCCCGGAAGCGCGCGGCGGCCTGGCCGGCATTGTCATAGGAGAAGCCCGACGTCAGGAAGATGGCTTCCGAGGTTTCGCCAAATTCGCTGCGGGCCGTACCGCCGCGCACCGCGCGGGTAGCCGGTTTCCAACTGGCCGTCTGGCCGCGATCCTGTCCTGCTCGCCTTTTCATGCTGCCGTCCTTAAGCCCCGCACGGCCCGGCGCAAAGCCCCCGGCTGCTGTGGACCTGCCTGATGCTTTGGGTTAATGCGAGTGCTGCAAAACAATAAGGGTGTCCATGCGTTTCTGGTTTTCCATTCTCGGGGCAGCCACGCTGCTTTCTGCTGCCGGCATGATCATGTCAGCCACCAGGGCCGATACCGCGCATGCGCAGTCTGCGCCGCAGGCGGGCAAAACCCCCAGCGCTGCGCCCGCAACCACCGCGAAAACGGCTTATGATTTCACCCTCACCCGCATCGACGGAAAGCCGCTGCCGCTCTCCGGCTATCGCGGCAAGGTGATCCTGCTGGTGAACACGGCAAGCTTCTGTGGCTACACGCCCCAGTATGAAGGCCTGCAGAAGCTTCATGAAAGCTACGGGCCGAACGGCTTCACCGTGATCGGCGTTCCCTCTGGCGACTTCATGTCCCAGGAATATGACGACAACGCCAAGATCAGGGATTTCTGCGAAACCAAGTTCGGAATCACCTTTCCCATGGCTGAAAAGGCCGTGGTGAAGGGGCCGAAAGCCGCGCCCATCTACCGATGGGCAAAAGCCAGCCTGCAGACGGAGAATGAGCCCAAATGGAACTTCCACAAGTTTCTCATCGGCAAGGACGGACGGCTGATCGCCGGTTTCGGTTCGAAGGTGACGCCGGAAAGCCCCGCGCTGAAGCGCGCGATCGAGCAGGCCATCGCGGCATGATGCGGATCGCGCTGATTTCCGCCGCCGCACTTCTCGCCGCCTGCGGCCAGAAGCCGGCGGAAGAAGCCCCGGCAGAGCCTTTCGCCGCCGAAGCGGCCCCCTCGCTTGCCACGGCGACGCGTTCGGTCGGCTACAGCTGCGACAAGGATCTGCCCGTCACGGCTGTCTATGGCACCAATGCCGAGGGTCAGTCCGACGTCTCGCTCGTGATCAAGGGCCAGAACTTCAACCTCGTCCAGACTGTCGCCGCCTCCGGATCGCGCTATGCGTCGCCGCAAGGGCTGGAGCCGGGCAAGGGCCTGATCTGGTGGGAAAAGGGCGACGAAGCCATGCTTCAGGAAATCCCGTCCGACAAGATGGAAGACATGGAAGCGGCCGTCACCATCCGCACCTGCCGGGTGAAGAGCGAAGAGGCCGAAGCGGCTGCCATGGCGCCCGATGCCGCAGCCGGGGAAGCGGCCGCGGTTCCTGCAGCCTGACCGCTTACGGCGCGCCTCAAGGGACAGGCCCGGACAGAATGAGGCCCGGCCCGGCAGACCGCCGGCCGGGCCTTTTTCATGGCCGTTCCACCCACGCCGCCGAGGCTGCCAGCCGGCACAGCCCTAGCTGCGAAGCGCCTCGATCGGAGAAAGCCGCGCGGCGCGCGTTGCCGGCCACCAGCCGAAGAAGATGCCGATCCCGGCCGATATCAGGAAGCTGATGACGACCGAACTTGCCGTGATGACGGTGGGAAAGGGCAGGAAGTTGCCAGCCACGAGGGCGGCCCCCGTGCCGAACAGAACGCCGGCAAGGCAGCCGGCCAGCGACAGGACCAGCGCCTCCATCATGAACTGCAGCCGGATGGCGGCGCGCGATGCACCGATCGCCATGCGGATGCCGATCTCGCGCGTGCGCTCCGTGACCGACACCAGCATGATGTTCATGATGCCGATACCGCCCACCAGCAGGCTGATTCCGCCGATCGCCCCAAGCAGCAGGCTGATGGCCGAAGTGGTCTGCGAGAAGGTGTCGCCCACGGCCGTGATGTTGGTGATGGTGAAGTCATCGGCATCGGCCGGCGCAAGCCTGTGGCGACGGCGCAGAAGCTGGCGGATGGCCTCTTCCGTCTGGGGCATGGCCTCCTGTGTCTCGACTGAAAGCGAAACCGTCCGCACCGAGCGGCGGAAAGCCCCGGGGCCTTGCACCTGCCGCTGGGCGCTGTTGAGCGGAAGGACGATCGTGTCATCGCGGCTGACGCCGCCGATGCCCTGCCCGCGCACCGGCAGAATGCCGATCACGGTGAAGCTGGTGCCGCGCACGCGGATGCGCCGGCCGAGCGGATCATTGGCGCCGAACAGCTCGTCGGCGACGGTCTGGCCGATCACCGCGACCCGGGCGGCCTGCCGCTCCTCCATGGCGGTAAAGGCGCGGCCCTGTTCCGGGAACCAGTCCTGAACCTCGAACCAGGCAGGTGTCGAGGCGACCACCTGCGTCAGCCAGTTTTCAGGCCCTGCCACCACCTGGGTGGCAAAACCTGTCTGGGGCGCTGCGGAAACGACGGATGGAAGCGCCCCGATCGCCTCGGCGTCATCCAGCGTCAGGGTGGGCGCGGTGCCGATGCCCTGCGCAAAGCCGCCGCCGCTGCGCGCCGCACCGGAACTCACGATGATGAGGTTGGATCCCAGCGAGCTGATCTGGCGCTCGATATAGCCCTGAACGCCCGAACCGATCGCCAGCATGAGAATGACGGCGGCCACGCCGATGATCATGCCCAGCATCGTAAGGCCGGATCGCAGCCGGTTGGCGATCAGCGCCGCCCAGGCTTCGGCAAGCATCGAGCCAAGCATCAGACGCGCGCCCCTTCCTGCTGGGCGGCGGCCTTCATTTCCGGCGTTGGCGGGCCATCATAGGCGACCCGCCCGTCGAGGATTCGCAGCACCCGCCGGGTCGCGATGGCGACACGCGGATCATGGGTGACGATGATCACCGTCACGCCCTGCTTTTCGTTGAGGTCGTGGAAAAGCTGCATCACATCTGCGCCGGTCCTGGTGTCGAGCGCACCCGTCGGCTCGTCGGCAAGAATGAGGCGCGGGCTGTTCGCCAGCGCCCGCGCAATCGCCACACGCTGCTGCTGGCCGCCGGAAAGCTGGCTGGGCCGTGAATCCTCCTTGCCTGCAAGCCCCACCCGCCCGAGCATCTCGCCGGCCTTCCTCAGCCGTTCCTCGCGGCCCAGCCCGGCATAGATCAGGGGCAGCGCCACGTTCACCCGTGCCGAAAGGCGCGGCAGCAGGTTGAACTGCTGGAAGACGAAGCCGATCTCCATGTTCCTGAGCCGGGCCAGCTGGGGCTCGTCCAGGGACGAGATATCCTCGCCATCGAAGACATAATTCCCTGATGTCGCACCATCGAGGCAGCCGATGACGTTCATGAGGGTCGATTTCCCCGAGCCGGAAGGCCCGACGATCGCCATCAGCTCGCCCTCCTCCACCGTCAGCGAAACACCATCGAGCGCGCGGAAAGGCCCCGCTCCGGTCTGGAACTCCTTCACGATGTCGCGAAGCTCGATGAGGGCGCCCATCGGCTTCAGTCACCCTTGGCTTCGACAAGACCGGTGATGACCGTATCGCCTGCCTTCAGTTCACCGCCCAGCACGATGGAGTGCATGGCATCCGATGCCCCCAGGCGGATCCGGCGGGGCTCGGGCCTGCCTTCGGCGCCCAGCACGAAAAGCGTCGCCGGCGTGCCCGGCCCGGCGTCTTCCCGCTGCCCTGCCGGTGCGCGCTGGGGTTTCCAGTCCTTCGGCTTCCAGCTGAGGGCGGCATTGGGCACCAGCAACACATCCTCGTGGCCGCGCACGATGAAACTCGCCGTCACGGTCATGCCCGGTAGCAGGGCGCCATCCGGATTGGGCACATCGACGATCACGGTGAAGGTCACGACATTCTGCTGTGTCGAAGGGTTCAGCCGCACCTGGCTGACCTTGCCGGTGAATTCCCGCTCGTCATGGGCATCCACCGTGAAACGCACCGTCTGCCCCTCGCGCACACGGCTGATGTCTGCCTCGGCCACCAGCGCCTCGATCTGCATGGAATCAAGGTTGCGCGCGATGGTGAAGAGGGTCGGTGTCTGGAAGCTGGCCGCGACGGTCTGGCCGATATCGATCTGGCGACTGATGATGATGCCCGAAACCGGCGCGCGGATGACCGAGAAGCCGAGGTTCGCCCGGTCCTGCTCGACCGAAGCGCGGGCCGATGCGACCTGCGCTGCCTGCGAGCGGGCGCTGGCGAGCGCCTGCTCATAATCCTGCTGGCTGATGAAGTCCTGCCGGCGCAGTTCGGCGGCACGCTTCGCATTGGCTGCCGCCAGTTCCGCCTGCGCTTGCGCATTGGCGAGGCTTGCCTCGGATTGCGCCAGCCGGGCGCGGAACAGGCGCGGGTCAAGCTCCAGCAGCACCTGCCCCTGCGTCACCCGGTCGTTGAAATCGACATACAGCTTCTCGACCGTGCCGGAGACCTGCGAGCCGACATTCACCACCCGCACCGGGTTGATCGTGCCATTGGCGCTGATTTCCTCCGTCAGCGCACCAAGGGCGACGGCCTCGGTCTGGTAACGGCCGGATTCGTCCCGGTCGCGCCCCAGCCAGAGCCAGAGGCCGATGGCGACCACCGCCACAAGGGCAAGGATCAGGGCAAGACGTTGGCCGCGGCCCAGGCGCTTCATGGTCATTCGACTGCTTCTCCGATCCGCCCGACAGCGTGGGCAAGTCGCAGCTGCGCGCTGCGGACACCATAGTCGGCCGCCACCAGCTGCTGGCGTGCGGCGGCAAGGCTGGCCTGCGCGTTCAGAAGCTCGGTCACCCCGGCAAGGCCGGCCTTGTAACGCCCCTGCGACAGGGCGGCTGCTTCTTCCGCGCTTGCCAGCAGGCGTCGCGCCGTCTCGAGATTCTCAGTTTCGGTGGCAAGGGCCTGATACTGGCCCCAGACATCGAGCGCGGCCTGCAGCCGGGCATCGGCGTAGAGGGCGTCGGCGCGCTCGGCCTCGCGGTCGGCTTCGGCGACGGCCGCTGTCCGGCCGCCGCTGTCGAACAGCGGTATTGAAACCGTGACCCCGGCCTGACCCGAGGCGAGATCCGAGCCGGCGCTGGTGAAGGTAGCGGCAGGCCCCGCACCAAGGCTGATGCTGGGCCGCCGGGCCGCGCGCGCGGCGCGCGCGGCGGCACGGGCGCCATCGCTGCTGGCTTCGGCCAGCCGCAGGTCCGGCCGCAAGCGGTCGGCCTCGGCGATCAGATCGGCCGCGGCCGCAAGCCCTGCACCAGCGGAAACCGCCTCGGGCCGGGCAAGCGGAAGCCGGACATCGGGCGGCAGCGCCAGAAGCGACGCCAGCCGGCCGCGCGCTACTTCCAGATCCCCTTCGGCACGACGAAGATCCAGCCGGGCACGGGCCTCGGCAGCGTCTGCCTGCAACCGGTCCGAGCGGATGCCGACGCCGGCACGCTGCCGCGCTGGGGCGGCTTCGAGGGACACCTCCGCAAAGCGCAGGTTGCTGCGGGCGGCATCGACGCTTTCCAGGGTTGCCAGCACGGCATGATAGGCAAGCCCCGTCTCGAGCGCGATGGCCTGCGCCCGATCCGCAAAGCTGGCGAATGCCGCCAGGCGGTTGGCGCGCGCGGCATCGATCCGCGCCGCGCGCCCGCCGAAATCGGTCACAAGCCACGAAAGGGACAGCCGCGCCGTCGCCGACACGCCGCTGTCGGTCGTCGCCGGAAAACCGCCGCCCCAGCGCCGGCTCAGGCTGGCATCCGGCCCCAGTGTCGCATCAAGCCTGGGGCCATAGGCCGCACGCGCCTGCACCTCGCGCTCGGCGGCGGCCCGCACGGACGCCCATGCGGCGGCCGTTTGCGGTGCGCGGCAGAGGGCAAGATCGACAAGAGCAGCCAGATCAAGCGGCGCGGATGCCGCAAGTTCGGCGGCCGAAAGCGCCTGGCAGCCGCCCTCGGGGCTGGCGGCACGGGCAACGGACAGGCCGGCCGCCGGAAAATCCGGCATGGGCGTGAGGGCTGCCGGATTGTCCCGCGCCTGCGCTGCCCCGGCCAGGACGGAGGCGAGGCAAAGGGAAAGGCGGAAAGCAAACATCCGTGCCGGCAAGGCCCGCATCCGTGTCACGGATCCTCGCGCCCTCTGGCAATCCGGAAAATATGAACTGAGGCGCAAAAAGGGGTTCCTGACTGACTGCCGGCCTGACTGGCAGGACGACTGTGCACCTGCCAGCCAGAGAGTTGCGGCCTGCTCCCTGCAAGGTCAAGGCCGGCGCCGGAATAAGGAAAGACGGCCCGCAGGTTTTGCATGAGGCCTCTTGCCGCGCTAGGAGTTTGCGGAAGCTTTCGAAAGAGACGGGCGCATGCCGAACATTCTTCTGGTCGATGATGATC
>CAYMZC010000021.1:0-24474 GCA_964394815.1 uncultured Sandaracinobacter sp.
ACACCGTCCGCTACGAGCTCTCGCCACTAGAGGCCGAACTGTACACGGCCGTGACCGAGTACGTTCGGACCGAGATGAACCGGGTGCAGCGGTTTGCCGAGCAGGACGGGAAGAAGCGCAACAACGTCGGCTTTGCCCTCCAGATCCTGCAGCGGCGCTTGGCGTCCTCTCCGGCCGCGATCTACCAGTCCCTGAAGCGCCGAAGGGAGCGTTTGGAGAGCGAACTTGCCGAGGCACGCCTGGCAAGCCGCGGCAGCCGTTCCACGGCAGTCGCCGCCTCGATCTCCGAAGAGGTGCTGAAGAACCTCGAGGAACTGTCGCAGGACGAGATCGACGAGATCGAAGACGTCATCTCGACAGGGGCGACCACCGCCGAGACCATCGAGCAGCTGGAGATCGAGGTCCTAACGCTCCGGTCGCTTGAGGAGATGGCACTCAAGGTCCTCGGGTCCGGCCAGGACACCAAGTGGACCCAGCTGGACCGCATCCTGGACGACGCCTTGATGATGGACCCTAGCGGCCACCGACGGAAGCTGATCATCTTCACCGAGCCCAAGGACACGCTGTTCTACCTGCTCGAAAAGGTCCGCGGGCGCATCGGCAAGCCTGAAGCCGTGGACGTGATCCATGGGGGCGTCACCCGCGAGGAGCGCCGAAAGGTCGTCGAACGGTTCATGCAGGACCGGGACATGGTGGTGCTGATCGCCAACGACGCTGCCGGGGAAGGCGTGAACCTCCAGCGCGGGCACCTGATGGTCAACTACGACCTCCCCTGGAACCCCAACAAGATCGAGCAGCGGTTCGGACGCATCCACCGGATCGGGCAGACGGAGGTGTGCCACCTCTGGAACCTGGTGGCGGCCGACACGCGCGAAGGCGAAGTCTATGGTCGCCTGCTCGAGAAGCTCGAGGCAGCGCGAGAGGCCCTGGGTGGCCGCGTGTACGACGTGCTCGGCGAACTGTTCGAGGGCACCGCCCTCAAGGACATCCTCTTCGAAGCCATCCAGTACGGCGAGCAGGAGGAGGTGATGGCTCGTCTGTTCAAGGTCGTGGACGGCGCCGTGGACCAGAGCCACCTCATGGAGCTGCTGAAGCGTCGCGCCCTGACCAACGACACGATGCCGGAAGCCCAGGTCCAGGAGCTTCGGCTGGAGATGGAGCGAGCCGAGGCCCAGCGACTGCAGCCCCACCACATCCAGAGCTTCTTTGTAGAGGCCTTCCAGCAGCTCGGCGGGCAGATCAAGCGCCGCGAGGAGGGCCGGTGGGAGATCACCCATGTCCCCGTAAGCATTCGGGAGCGAGATCGCCAGGTCGGTTCGGGCGCCCCCATCCAGAAGAAGTACGAGCGCATCTGTTTCGAGAAGGGCAAGATCAACCAGCAGCCCGTAGCGGCCTTCGTGTCTCCTGGGCACCCCCTGCTCGAGGCGGTCATCAGCCTCGTCCGGGAGCAACATGACCACCTGATGAAGCGTGGCGCCGTGCTCGTGGACGACACCGACTATGGCAACGAGATCAGGGCCCTCTTCCTGATCGAGCACTCGGTCCAGGATGGGCGCCCCACCGCCACCGGCAAGCCCCACATCGTGTCCCAGAAGCTTCAGTTTGCGTCCATCGACCGCTCCGGCAAGGCCGACAACGCGGGGATCGCACCCCACCTCAACCTGCGGCCGATCTCTGAGGCTGAGATGGGGCTGGTGCAGGGGCGGCTTGAGGAGGAGTGGCTCAGCTCCAAGCTCGAGAAGGCCGCGATCAACTACGCCACGATCGAGCTCGCCCAGCAGCATGTCGCCGACGTGAAGGCCCGTCGGATCCCCGAGATCGACAAGGTCGAGCAGGAGGTGAAGGCCCGCCTGAAGAAGGAGATCAACTACTGGGACGCGCGGGCCTTCGAGCTCAAGCAGGAGGAGCAGGCCGGCAAGAAGACCCGGCTGTCGTGGCAGAACGCCCAACGTCGCGCCGAGGACATCGCCGAGCGACTGAAGCGCCGCATGGACCTGCTCCAACAGGAGCGCATGATCTCTGCCCAGCCGCCCCGCGTCCGCGGCGGGATGGTCGTGGTGCCCAGGGGCCTCATCGAGCAGCTCATGCCGACCAGCGGCCAGACGCCTCTAGGGTTCTCGGAGGATCCCATCGCCCGCCGCGAGATCGAACTGGCGGCCATGGATGCCGTGATGCGGGCGGAGAAGGCCCTGAACAACGAGCCCGTCGATGTCTCGGCGAAGAAGGTCGGCTACGACATAGCCTCGTTCGACCCTTCCACCGGGCATCTGCGTTTCATCGAGGTGAAGGGCCGGATCGACGGCGCCGACAGCGTGATGATCACACGCCAGGAGGTCATCACCTCCCTCCACGAGCCCGACAAGTTCATCCTCGCAATCGTGCAGGTGGACAAGGGGTTCGCGAGCCAGCCGCGCTACGTGAAGGGGCCCCTCGACAGCCGGGAGCCACCCTTCGGCCACAGCGCGATCCAGTTCGCCCTGAAGGCCCTTCTGGAACGATCGGAGGCGCCTGCTTGACCCAAAATGGCACACCCGTGCATCATGCTGACAACAAGAAGAACAAGCAGTGCGAGGGTGTGTGGGGAAGCGTAAGCCATCAGTTCCGCAAAGACCGAAGCTTCCACCTCGGCCCGAGCACAACGTCGGCCTGAGGCTGATCGCAAATGCCGAGACGGGTTCTGACCTCACTCGCATGACGCTACAGCAGCTCGATCGGGTTCTCGCCCAACCTGAAAGTCTGGCGGAAGTGAAGGGCGTCGTCAGCGAACTGCAACGTCGTGAGAAGGACTGACCTGCCACGGGTCTTTCATCCAGTAGCGACCGGAGCCGGTTGCTGATTTACGACTTTTGGTGCGGGTTGAGCAATCGCCCGGCGCGCGGAACCCTCATCGCGTGCAGCGGGTCGGGCGATTGCGGTGGTCAGGTGCAGGGCGAAACCTGCGGGGGTCTGGTAGCCGAGGGCCGAGTGGGGCCGCGCGGTGTTGTAGTCGGTGACCCAGTCGGCAATGAGCTCGCGGGCATGTGCCAGGTTGCGGAACAGCGTCTCATTCAAGAACTCGTCCCGCATCCTACCGTTGAAGCTTTCGACGAACCCGTTCTGCATCGGCTTGCCGGGCGCGATGTAATGCCATTCGACCTTGTGCTCGGCGCACCACTTCAGGATCGCATTCGAGGTCAGTTCGGTGCCGTTGTCAGAGACGATCATCCCCGGCTTGCCGCGCCGCTCGATCAGCGCCGTCAGCTCCCGCGCCACTCGGCGGCCCGAGATAGATGTGTCCGGGATCGCGGCAAGGCATTCCCGCGTGACGTCATCGACCACGTTCAGCACGCGGAAGCGCCGCCCGCAGGCGAACTGGTCATGGACGAAGTCGAGCGACCAGCGAGCATTGGCCCGCGCCTCGATCAGGATCGGGGCCCTTGTCCCGATGGCCTTGCGGCGCGCTTTGCGTTTGCGGACGGTTAACCCTTCCTCGCGGTAGAGCCGGTAGATGCGGTTGATCCCCGACGCCTCGCCTTCCCGCCTGAGCAGGACGAACAGCCGCCGGTAACCGAATCTGCGCCTCTCGTTGGCCAGATCCCGCAACCGCCCGCGCAGCGCCGTGTCCGGCGCGCGCTGCGACTGGTAGCGCACCGTCTTGCGGTCCGCCCCAGCAATCTGACACGCCCGCCGATCCGACAGCCCGAACTGGGCCTTCAGATGCGCGACAGCCTCGCGCTTCACGGCGGGCGTTACCATTTTTTTGACAAGAGCTCCTTCATCGCCGCCATGTCGAGCATCTGCTCGGCCAGCAGCCGCTTCAGCTTCGCATTCTCGTCCTCCAGCGCCTTCAGCCGCTTCGCCTCGGACACCGTCATCCCGGAATACTTCGCCCTCCAAGCATAGAACGTGCCTTCCGACATCCCGTGCTTGCGGCAGAGATCGGCGCACTTCGCGCCCGCCTCATGCTCCTGCAGGATGCCAATGATTTGCTCTTCCGTCAGTCGTGCCTTCTTCATCGTCCGTCCTCTCCATGGGCCGGACTCTAATCGCAGATGGAGGAAAAATCCCGTGGCAGGTCAATGCCGCCGCGGCCTTGATCACGGCGTGTTCGTGCCGATGATGCTGGCTTTTCCGGATGCCGATGTTCCGGTGGTCGAAATGTCGGTGGAGCGCGGGCTTGACCCGTCCTTGCATCTGGCCGCCGGCCGGGCGCTGGCACCGCTGCGCGATGCGGGCGTGCTCATCATTGCGTCGGGCATGAGCTTTCACAACATGCGCGCCTATGGCGACCCGCGCTTCACCGCACCGTCAGAGGCGTTCGATGCCTGGCTGTCGGATGCCATCGCCCAGCCTGCCCAATCGCGCGCAACGCTTCTGGCAGACTGGGAGGCCGCACCCTTCGCCCGCCTGTGCCACCCTGAAGAAGAACATCTCATACCGCTGATGATTGCCGCCGGCACCGCCACTGCGCCGGGGCGCAGCATCTACCGGGAGCGGGTGCTGGAAACAGCCATCTCCGCCTTCCGTTTCGATTGATCCCACAAGAAGATACAGAAAGAGACACGGAATGACCCACGAAATCGCCGTTATCGCCGGCAGCCTGCGTCGCGAGAGTTTCAACCGCCGCCTCGGGCAGGCGCTGGCCGGTCTGGGCCCGGCCGACATGATGCTGTTCGATGTGCCGATCGGCGATCTGCCTCTTTACAATCAGGATGATGATGGCGCGCCAACGGCTGCCGTATCCGCCTTCAAGGCGGCAGTGGCGCGGGCCAGCGGCGTCATCTTCCTGACGCCGGAGTATAATCGCTCCGTCCCCGGTGTACTGAAGAACGCCATCGATCATGGTTCGCGCCCCTATGGCCAGAGCATATGGGCCGGAAAGCCGGCCGGGATCATAGGCGTATCGCCCGGCAAGGTCGGTGCGGCAATGGCGCAGGCGCATCTGCGCCCCATCCTCGCCTTCCTCGACATGCCCACGCTGGGCCAGCCCGAAGCCTTTGTGCAATGGACCGATGATCTTCTGGAATCGGATGGTTCCATCGGCCCCGGCAGCCGTGAATTCCTGGCGGGATGGATGGAACGCTTTGCCGCCCATGTCCGCCTGCACGCAGCGCGCTGACCAGTAATCCCGCCCCACACCCGGAGACCCGTCATGACCGTTCGCTCAGCCATCATCGCCGCCGTTGCACTTGCGGGGCTTTCGCTTCCGGCAGCAGCACAGCCGGCCAGCCCGCTCACCAGCAACCCGGCCGAGGTGCAGCCGGGTCGCTACACGCTGGATGCCTCGCATGGAAAGATCAGCTGGTCGCTCAGCCACCTCGGCTTTTCGACCTATGTCGGACAGTTCCATGACGTGGCCGCCACGCTGGTGCTGGATGTGAAGAACCCGGCCGCCAGCCGGCTGGACGCGACGATCGCCATGAACAGCGCCGGCACATTCAACAAGGGCCTTGACCAGCACCTGCAGTCGGCGGACTTCTTCGATGTCGCCAACCACCCCACGGCGCGCTTCACCGCCAGTCGCATCGCCCTGCTGGACGCCCGCACCGCCCGTATCGATGGCCAGCTCACCCTGCGCGGCGTTACCCGCCCGGTCAGCATGAAGGCGCAATTCAACCAGGCCGGGGTTAACCCTGTCAGCAAGCTCTATACAATCGGCTTCGATGGCGAGGCGACCATCAGGCGTTCGGAGTTCGGCATGCAATATGGCCTGCCGCTACTGGGCGACGACGTGACGCTGAAGCTGGAAGCCGAATTCGTCGCCGCATCCGGAGACTGAGCCGACAGCCACGACGCCCTCGTGCGTTCCAGCCCGCCAGATGGCGCCAGGACACGCACGGAGGCGATGGTTGCCGCCGAAAGCCCGGCATCAGGGCACGAGGGAGGGCATGGGCGGCGCGCAAACATGCCGGCGCCACGCGATCATCCCAGGCACGCGATCATCCCAGCCACGACAAAGCCTCGATCACATGCCCTTCCGGATCCCTGATCATGGCAAAGCGCAAGCCATGTGCGCTGAGGGTTTGCGGCGCCTGCAGGATCGCGCCGCCAGCCTGCACGGCCCGTTCGACAAACGCATCGACATCGGCTGTCTCGAAGACCGTGACAGCCTCGCCGTGGCCGGGGTCGACGCCGTCTGTCTTCATCAGCACCAAAGCAGCGCCATCTTCGCTATCACGCGGCCGCATGATGCGCTCGGCAAAGCCCGGCGCCTCGAATGCGTTCACGACAACGAAACCGGTGACTGCCTCATAGTAGCGCACCTGCGCGTCAAGGTCCGAAACCGCGATCTTGGTCATTGCCAGCTTCGTCATCGGATAGTCCTCCCCTGTCGCGCCTGCCACTCCAGAGCGCCCTGTTGCACCCCACATATTGGAGCACGCTACAAACTTGTTGACAAGGAAAGACGGCGGGCAGAGCATCGGCCAAGACCCTCGAAGAAGGGCAGCATGGGAGGACTTATGGCGAGTCAGACCGCGTCGACCGACGTGCGTTCCGGCATTGACCGGACGGCATGGGAAGCCGCAGTTCAGCAACTCGGGCAGCAAGGGTTCTGCATCATTCCGGACGTGCTTGACGCCGGGGCCACATCCGCAGCGCTGGCCGCCTTGCACGCCGCCGCCGTGAAGAGCCGGCAGCAGGGCAATCCCACCTTTCTTCCCCAGCTCGACCCCAATGATCGCAATGTCCGGGTCTTCTATCTTCTCGCACTCGATCCGATCTTCCGCGCGCTGATCCAGCACCCTCTGGCGACCCGGCTTGCGGCAGCCCTTCTGGGGGATGCGTTCATCATCTCCAACTTCACGGCCAACACAGCCCTTCCGGGCTCCGGCTCGATGGCAATCCATTCGGATCAGTCGCTTGTCGTGCCGGAGCCATGGGTCTCGCCATGGGCAATGAACGTCATCTGGTGCCTGACCGACACATGTTTCGAGAATGGCGCCACCCTTTACATCCCCGGAAGCCACCGCTGGACAGGGCGTGCCGATGTTCCCGAGGATGCCCATGAGCAGTTGCAGCCCTTCGAGGCGCCCGCCGGCTCCATCATCTGCATGGATGCGCGGCTCTGGCACACATCGGGCCGCAACATCACGAAAGACCAGGAACGCGCGTTGCTCTTCGCTTACTACAGCAAGCCTTTCCTGCGCCCGCAGGTGAACTGGAATGCGCTGCTCGGAGCAGACCTGCAGGCCGGCTTCGATGACATTATGCGCGAACGCCTCGGCCTGAACATCACGGCCAATGTGGGCGAAGGCGTGAAACTTTCAACGAAGGCGCAATCCGGCAGGGCGAAGGGACAAGCGGGATGATGATGGATAGCGAAGAACGCGAAGACCTTGTCGTGCCAACACCGACGAGGGACTTTGAAGAAGGACTGGAAAATCTTCGCCGCTACGGCCTCACCATCGTTCCGGATGCACTCAGTGCGCGTCAATTGATGGAGGCCCGCGATGCCCTTTATCGCGCTGCGGAATCGGATGCGCAACGCAAGCGCAGCACCCGGTTCAGCCTGGACTATGAAACCGACTTGTCCAATCGTCGCGTGTGGAATGTGCTCAGCCGTGACCCGGTCTTCGAGGATCTGGCCTTTCATGACATTGCCGTTTCCCATGTGAAGGCAATGCTGGGCTGGCCTGCCCTTCTGGGCAACCTGTCCGCCAACATCACCGGTCCGGGCGGGGGGGAGATGATCCTCCATGCCGATCAGATCTTCGTGCCGGAGCCCTGGCCCCCTGTGCCCCAGGGGCTGAATGTCGCCTGGTGTCTGGACGATTTCACCGACGAGAATGGCGCCACACGCTTCGTCCCCGGTAGCCACAGGCTCAACCGGGCGCCGCGGGAAGATGAATTGCAGAGTGAAACAGTGGCCATGGAGGCGCCGGCCGGTTCCGCCCTGATCTTTGAAAGCAGAGTGTGGCACAAGACGGGCCACAACCGCAGCAGGAACATATTCCGCGCAGGCGTTTTCGGCTGGTATCACAACCACATATATCGCCCGCAGGAGAACTGGTTCCTGTCTCTAAGGCCAGAAATACGGCAATTCGCAAGCGATGACGCACTCACGCTCCTTGGATGGAAGAGCGAGGGACTGGGGCTCGTCAATGGCATGTCACCCGCTTGAGGGCAGATGCCCGCACCTGCAGGGAAAGGGGGCTGCCCGAACAAGGGTCGCAGCCTTGCGACGCTGCGGCCCATGATCAAAAAATCACTTGTTGGGCATAGGCTTGCCAGCTCAGGGGTTCCACAGATAAGCCCCTGCCATGCACGGTAGTGAGGGAGCGATGGTGCCGAATTCGGATGAGCATCAAGGCCAGACCCGTCGAGAGCAGGGCAAGGCCTCCCGCAAGCAGCACATCATCCGGACAGCCAGACAAATGCTTGAAGAAACGGGCGAGGACGGCTTCTCGATGCGGGTGCTTGCAAAGCGTGCAGGTTGCAGCCCGACAACGCCCTACAATCTCTTCGGCACAAAGACCGGCGTCCTGCTTGAGGTTTACAACGCCGACCTGGAAATGTTCCTGAAGAAATTCGATTCAGTGGAGTCTGAAAACAGGGTTTCGAGAGTATTTGACTTCATCGACATGGTTTGCGCGCTTTATTCCCGGGAGCCCGGTTTCTACAGAACAATGATGCAGCTCATTTCAGCCCCGACGCCTACGGAGCTGCGAAAAGGGCTTATCGAGCCGCGAACAGAGATCTACCATAAGCTGGTATCCGGAATGGCGGCGCAAGGCGCACTGAAAAAATCCGTCAACCTGCACCTTCTGGCGCGAACCATGGCTCACATCATGACGAGCGGAATCCTAGGCTGGTCAAGCGGCGATATCAGTATCGATGAATTGCGCCACGAACTCTTCGGAGGATTTGCGCTGATTCTTCACACCTGCTGCCTATCAAGCTACAGTTCTTACCTCTCTGAACGATTCGCAGCAACGATATCGCCTCATTAGCAAGACATTATTAGCAAGACATTGGGTGAACCTAAAGCTGGATCCGACAGACATGCGATCCAACACATGATACAGAATCTGCAGATCTGGCTTCATCGCCAGGGCTGAACCATGATCTTCACGTCGTTACCCGGAGATTCAAGCCGGGTGAAGGCGGAAGCTGTTTCTGCCAGCCCCACTTCACCGGTGAGGAAGATGTCCGGATCGATCACGCCCTCCCCAAGTGCCTGCAATGTCTCCGCAAACTCGTCCGGCGTGTAGGCGAAGACAAATGTGAAGCGAAGCTGCTTGTTGATGGCTATCACGGGCAGGATGCGGTCATCTTCCTGGCAGGCGCCGACCACGACCACATGCGCCGTCGGCGGGGCATTCTCGATCAGGTTCTGGAGCATGCCGGGAACGCCGACGCACTCGAATATCAGTGCGTCCCTGAGCGAGCGGCCTGAAAGTTGCGCCAGGCTGAATTCCGCCAGTGTCGCTGGCACGTCAAGCGAAGACCAGTTCGCATGCGGGGAGGAAACCGCCGGATCCACCACGATGTCAGCGCCCAGTTTCTCCGCACGGGCCCTTCGCGCCGGCGAAAAATCCGCTGCGATGATCGGTCCGACTCCGCGACGCCTGAGCGCCACGATCACTGCCAGCCCGATCGGCCCGCACCCGACGACAAGTGCAACCGAATTCCTGTCGGGGTTTGCCACGGCGACAGCGTGTGTACCGACCGATAGCGGCTCGGTCAGGGCTGCTGCTTCTGCCTTCAGGCCATTCGGAACAGGCAGCAGCAAGGCCTCGGTCAGAACCAGCCTTTCAGCGAACGCCCCGCGATAGCGTGTGGAAAAGCCGATCAGTTCCGGACCGATGGGCCCGAAGTTGAAAGGGGTCGAGACAACTCTGGTTCCCGCCCGAAACCGCCTGTCCGTGCCGGGGCCATGATCCAGGATCTCAGCGCAGAATTCATGTCCCAGCACGAGGTCCATGGATGGATCGATGGTGTCCGCAGCGCCGGAGCGCAGGCTCATTTCCACGCCATGCTCGAGATGATGCACGGCGTGAAGGTCTGATCCACAAATTCCGCAGGCAAGGGTCTTCGCCACCACCTGCCCCTCGCCGGGCACCGCATCCGGGACATCCGCCAGCATCAGCGTCGGTCCCCGCCGTACGACTGCACGCATCGCCTCAGGCCCCTGCCGGCAGTTCGGACGGACGGGGTTGCCCGATCCAGTTGGGATGCTCCGCCTTCAGGGCCTGCACGGTCTTGTCCCAGAAGACCTTCGTCTTGCCCAGGAAACGGATGTCGAACCTGTCGGATGTCCGGAACTCGAGCACCTCCACCCCATTGGGCCCGGGCTTGTAGCTGTATGGAACGTCGCTTCCCACAAAGAAGCCGTCACCCGGCCCCAGTTCCTCGGTTCCCATCCGCAGGCTGCCGGCAATGATGTAATAGAGGCAGTCCGCGTTGTGAGTGTGGAGCGGCAGGGGAAATCCGCTCTTGAACCATGCATAGGTGAGGCTCATGCCGGGCATTGCAAAGAGCAGCCTGACCTCCTGTCCGTCACTGTCCCCGGCCTCGCCGGCGCGCGCGATCCCATTCTCGATGATGTCGGTAAGCCCCACCATCTCCATGCATTCGGTCTCGGAATAGGCGGGTGCGTCGGCACGACGAAAGATGCTGAAGCGGGGTGTGTTTTCAGTCCTGGTTTCCATGAGAACCTCCTCAGGCAGATGCAGCGGCCGCCATGCGATCCCGAAGATCTGGCTGGCCGGTATGGGCGGTGAGGCCGCCGTCGACCGGAATAGCGGCGCCAGTGATGGCGCTCGCGTCATCCGAAGCGAGAAAGGCGGCAACGGCCGCAATCTCGTCCGGCGTGGCAAAGCGCCTGGACGGTACTACGGCCTCCCACTCGGCGCGAAGGCCGGGGATTGCGTCCACGCCCGTCGTCAGGATCGGGGTATCGACAGGGCCGGGACAGATGCTGTTGGCGCGAATTCCATCCCGTGCGTGATCGATCGCGAGGCTGCGCGTGTAGTTGATGACACCTGCCTTCGCTGCATTATAGGCTGTAAAGCCATAGTCGGCGGCGAGGCCCGAGGCGGAAGCCGTGTTGACTATGGCACCGCCTCCACGGCTGCGCATGTGCGGAATGACAGCGCGGCAGCCGAAAAATACCGCGTCGAGGTTGACAGCAAGACAGCGCCGCCACTGCTCGACAGGCAGGTCCGGTGTCAGGCCGAAATTGCCGATCCCGGCATTGTTGTAGAGGATGTCGATGGCGCCGAACTGCTCGACAGTAGCATCGGCGAGCGCCGCGAGCGCCTCGGCATCTGCCACATCGACAGTGCGAAAGGTGGCCCGGTCGCCAAGATTCACGGCCAGCGCCGCACCTTTGGCACCATCGATATCGGCAATCATGACCGACCCGCCTTCCCGGTGCACACGCCTCGCGAAGGCTGCCCCTATACCCGAAGCGCCACCTGTCACGATGGCAACCCTGCCTTGAAACCGCATTTCAGTTCTCCCTGCCCCTCATTGATCAGTAACGCCAGCCCAGGCTTATACCGTAGGTGGCGGGCTTCCCGGCCATGCGCCAGACACTGTCGGCCTGGAACGTCGTGTGCCAGTAATAGCTATTGAAGATGTTGCGCCCCCACAGTTGCAGGCGGAGTTTCCGGTCGGCACTTTCGATGCCGGCACGAAGGTCGACAAGGGTGCGCGCATTGATTGACAGTATGTCCGGGTCGCCGAAGGTGGAACTGGAAGTGCTGTTCACATTGACGCTTGCCCCGACAGTGGCATCCCATTCACCGTTCAGGGACCAGCGATAATCGACATCGGCCATGCCCTGCCATTCAGGCGTGAAAGGCATCGGGGACCCTGACCAGTCCGCGTCGATCCCGACGCCATTGTAGCCCGAGAATGTATCGATCTCTGCCTTGAGCCAGGTGCCGGCGATGTTCGCTGTCAGGCCATTGCCCGGGTTGATCGACACACTCGCCTCTGCCCCCAGAACATGGGATTCCGGAACATTCACAAGGCGTTCAAGCAAGCCGAAGATCGGATCGAGAATGCGGCCCCTGACCTGCTTGTCATTGTAGTCATAGTAAAAAACCGACGCATTCAACTGCACCGCGCGATCAGCCAGGGGCAATTTCACACCCGCTTCATAAGCCAGAAGCGATTCCTGCGTGGCAGCCTCGAATCCGACAAAGGACGAAGCCGGAACTGTAGGAAAACCGCCCGCCTTCCAGCCCTGGGAGATGTTGGCGTAGATGATCGCACGGTTCGGGAACGTGTAGGTCAAGCCGCCACGCCAGGAAACATTGTCCTGCGAGAGACGGTCTTCGATGAGCGATGGCTGAAACTCGGGGCTGAAGGTCAGGCAACTTCCCGGCCCGATTGCATTGATGGGCGGCGCTCCGGTGAAGAGCGTCGTCAATATGTTGAAGCTCAGATGCGTGGTGCCATCGGCGTCATACCCGCACCCTTCGAATTCACGGATGTTGCGGGTGTAACGGATCCCGGCCTGCGCGGTAAGCTGCTCGCTCAGGTCATATTCCAGGTTTGCATATCCGGCATAGGTTCCGATCCGCTGGTCAGTGTAAACACCGGAACGGCTGAGGATCGGCAGACCCGGAATGATGACATTGCTGCTGAGATCATATGTGTCGAGGATCTGCTGCTCATAGGCCGCCTCGCGCCCGTAGTTGGCGCCGACGATCCAGCGTGCCGGCCCCGAATCACCAACCAGGCGCAGTTCCTGATAGAAACTGCGGATTGTCCCGGGCGTGTTGCTGTCAAGTTGCCGATACTGCGTCGCGTCCATGTCCTGGGTCGCGTCGGTGGTGAAACGCAGCCAGGAAGAAATGGAGGTCAACTTGATGTCCGCGTTCAAGGCATAATCGACACGGACGGACGCCTGATAGAAATCGTCATCACGACGCATGGGCAAGCTGTCGGTCCAGTTTGACGCCCGAGCATCCTCGGGCGCCAATGGCACCGCCAGAACATAGGGATATGCACCGGCAGGGTTATAGGATGTGTGCCCCAGCAGTTGCGGCGCCTGCACGTCCGAGCGGTCGCGCCAGCCATTGACGTTTGCTGTCACGACAAGACCGTCCACGGGCTCCCAGACAGCAATTGCCCGACCTGTGAAACGGCGTGAGGCGCCAAGGCTGTCGTCGCGCAGATAATTGCGTTGCCAGACACCGCCCTGCTCGGTTTTCGCAGCAACCCTGATACCCAGCGTGCCCGTGACAGGCGCGCTGACAAATCCGGCTATGTCATAGGCGCCGAAACGGCCGAGGGTGGCATCGATGCCTGCCTCGAGCATGTCGGACGGCTTGGCCGAAATATAATTGATGGCGCCGCCTGTCGCATTCTGGCCGTAGAGCGTGCCTTGTGGCCCCTTGAGCACTTCGACACGCGAAATGTCCAAGCTTGCGCCGGCTGTCATGATGGCAAAAGGCAGCGGCACTTCATCCACATAGACACTGACCGCTGGCGAAGCGGAAAGGGTCGAATCGTAAAAGCCGACACCTCTGAGCGAGTAGACCGGTGTGGAAACCTGGCTCTGCGTAAAGGTCAGGCCCGGCACCATGCGGACGAGGTCGGCGGTGGAATTGATGCCGCGCGCAATAAGATCATCCCCGCTGATCGCGGTAATGGACATCGGGACGGAGTTCACGGACTGCGCGCGCCTCTGGGCGGTCACGATGATATCTGCCGAGACGCCGGAGGCTTCCGCCGTGTCCGCCGGGGTGGTGCCAGTGCTGCCGTCGACCCCAACCGACTCCTGCGCGTACGCCGGGGCCGAAAGAGCCACCAGAGCCGCGCCGACGCACAGATATGCCTTCGAAACTGACACTTGCATCGATTTTTCCTCCCCATGGCCAAACTCCCCTTTGGCCTATTCCGAATGGGGATAAGGATGCGCAGAATTCTAGTCAAGAAAGACTAATCAGGTTTGACCACAGCCCCTCTCTTCCGCCAGTGTTGCCAACCGCTGGCAGTAGCGACGGTGGCTTTCCTTCATCTCGGCAATGGCCTGCTCGATCATGGGGCGCTCGAACCCGAGCCGGCTTTCTATGATCAGGCCGCGCGCGCTCGCCACCAGAAGCCAGCCTCGGGCAATCATCACCTCGGGGTCTGGAATCCCGGCATTCCTTGCAAGCGCAACCAGTTCGATTGCCACCTGTGCCTCGGCTTCCCGGATGATCGGCATGATCGCCAGTGCCAGTGCCTTGTCCCAGCGTGTCGCCTGCAGGATCTCCGTCAGCGCCAGCCCTTCCTTCATGGCGTGGGTTTCCCAGACGATCTGGCCATATTCGCAGAGCCTCTGGAACGGATCCTCGATCCGGGACGCCAGTTCGCGCGCCTTGCGGACAACGGCTGCCATCGCGACCTTCGCTGTTTCGACGGACAGTTCGGTGCGATTGGGAAACTGGTGCAGAACAGACCCCCGGCTGATCCCGGCCTCGGCCATCACATCCTCGATTGTCATGGTCGCGAAACCCGACCTGACAATGCATGTTATGGTCGCATCCAGGATGCGGGCGCGCGTATCGGCTCCGCGTGGCGTCAGGCGACGCTCTCGTGACGCTGTGCGGGTTGAGCTGGGAGGCATGAACTATCTATGGCTGCATCTTGCGCATGCGCCAACCATCCGAAAAACATTCACTCGCCATCCGAATTCCGCCTCCCGGGAATCCGCGCCAATGGCCTTGGCAGCCGGTTTGCCGACGTTCCGGAGATTGGAGGCGACCGGGGACAGTGTCGCCCTCGTGGATGTGTGGCTTGCCACTGTCCTTGATCTCGCCAAGGACCGAGGCTGCGTGTTCGACCCAAGCCAGGGCGACACCATCCGGACCCCAAGGCGGGCTCTCAATGACGCTGCTCTCGCAGCGTGTGACTGGAACTGCCGCTCCACCCAGCCCTGCCCGATCTGCGCCTCAACGCGCACGAACAGCGCGCGGTCGACGATGGCTACATGCTGACCGGCATACGCAGTCGTAGCCAATTCCTCGAGCCGCCTGATGAAGGCGCTGCGACGATCCGGCTAGGCCATGATGGCGCGATGCGCTTCTTCAACTGCATCAGGCACTTCCGAACCATCGCAACCCGATACGACAAGTGCCCCGAAACCAGTTCGTCGCCTTTCGGCCGGGGGCGGGGCATTCCGGGTTTTCTGGACAAGCAGGACGGCCATCAGGGGTGTCATCCGATGCCCTCCGAAGATGAAGAATTTGTCCAGACAAAACGGCTGTGATAGGCAGGCTCCAGCGCCGCGGGATTGGCTGGCGGTGAGAAAGTTCAGGCGGACTATCGAGGCATAATGGCGACAGTAATGGGACATGGCGTTGCCGGCCAGCTCGGAAAGGTGCCGGATCTGCATCTGAAGATCACCTTCCTGCTGCTTGTCCCGCTGTGCATGGCACTGATTCTGGGGTGGAACGGCGTGGGGATGCTCAAGCCCTGGCCGGCACGCAGTGTCGGGCTGCTCTACTGGACCCTCGTGACACCGGGGATCTGGCTGTTCACCTACGCGATCCAGACGGCCGGGCGCAGGATCATCGACGAGCCGGTGACCGGGCAGCGCTTCGTGCTGCTGAGCGTGGCGAGCGCTGTGATCTCGCTCAACCTTTATCGTCCGATCAACAGCTATTTCGCGTTCGGATTCGCGCGGGTTTTCGGCCTGTCCAACGAACGGGTCGCGCCGCCATTCCCGACCGACCTGAGCAATTTCATCGACTGGCAACTGGCGTACCTCGCCTTCGTTGCCTTGTGGGTGCTGGCGACACTGGTGGCGAATCGGCTGAGCAGCGACCGATTCCTGTCGGGCGAACGAACCGTTGAAATGCAGACGGGCGGATCACGTGCGGCTGCATCGCTGCGTGAATATCTGGACAGGCTCGAAGAGGGCGCTCTGATCTCGGCGTCGGCCGAGGACCATTATGTCCGCGTCCATTCGCTGAATGGCAACGCGCGCTTCCATGGCCGCTTCGCGCAGGCGCTTGAGTTGCTGGAGCGTTGCGACGGGATGCGGGTTCATCGCTCGCACTGGGCGGCGCGCAGCCATATGCGCGGCTACGAAGGCGGATCGGGCCGGGCGTCGCTGCAGCTCAGCGACGGGCGCCGCCTTCCGGTGAGCGCCGCCTATCGCGACGCCGTGCTTCTCGCCGTGGCAAGCGCCGAAACGACCGCGCAGAAATAGCCCGAACGGGCCTTCGGAATTCGCGAAAAACGGCTTCGCGAATTTCCAACTCACGAAAATCCGCCGGTTTCACGTGCAAGCCCGGAACAGCCTTGCAAGCCTGCTGACACGACATTGTCAGATTTACCTGTCGCCAGAAGGATCATGGACGTGGCCACGTATGAGCTAGACACTGCACCGCAGGCGGAAGGATCGGCAATCGGCCGGCGATCGCTTTTGCAGAGCGGCGCGGCGCTGCTGGCAACAGGGCTGATCAGCACGGGCGCTCAGGCCATGGGCGGGAAAAAGCGCCATGACGTGATCGTCATCGGCGCGGGGCTTTCGGGCCTCCATGCAGCATTGATGCTGGAAGAACAGGGCGCTGACGTGCTCGTGCTGGAAGGCCGCAAGCGCGTGGGCGGTCGCGTCTATACGCTGATGGACGTGCCGGGCCGCCCCGAGGCCGCAGGCGAGCTGATCGGCAGCAATTATGCCCGCATGATCGATCGCGCCCAGTCGCTAGGCATGAAGCTGATCCCGGCGCGGGGCAGCAACATGAAGCGCGAGTGGCTGTTCAACATCCGTGGCGAGACGATCCGAGAGGCGGAATGGGCCGACCACCGGCTCAACCCGCTCCAGGGCGACGATCGCCGCATCCTGCCCAACGTGATGCTGCCGGTGCTTTCCAACCGCAACAATCCGCTGGCCGACCAGCCGCTCGATGCGTGGCTGAGCCCGGAAATGGCGAAGTACGACATTCCGCATTCGGACTATCTGCGCCAGCGCGGCTTATCGGACGAGGCGATCCGGCTCATGGACGTGGTGATCCACACCGGGCGGATCGATACGACTTCGGCGCTGCACGAACTGCGCCGCTACAATGTCGGCAGCTTCAACTCCAACTTGTCGGCACAGCGCAAAGAGCCCGAAGCCTACATGATCGAGGGCGGAAATTCGCGTCTGCCGGCGCGGATGGCAGACGCGCTGCAAAAACCGGTGGAACACAGCAAGACCGTGGTCTCCATCTCGCAGCGCGAAGGCTATGCGATCGTCGGCTGTGCCGACGGCAGCCGCCATGAAGCGAAACGCGTGGTCTGTTCGGCGCCGCTGCGGGTGTTGCGCGACATGCTGTTCGATCCCCCCATCAAGGGCGAGCTCTGGCGCGCAATCAACGAGGTTGATTACGGCCTCTCGCTACAGGTCTTCTTCAAATATCTGCGCCCTTGGTGGCCGCATGCGGACAGCCCGCGGTCGATCTGGACCGACACGCCGATCGAGCGCTTCGCTTCACTCGAATGGGGTGTCGAGGGCGGCCAGATGCCGCAAGTCGGCATCGCCTTCATCAATGGCGAGCAGGCGCTGAAGTTCAGCTTCATGGACGATCGCCAGGTCTATGACTGGACGATGAAGACGCTGGCCGAAGTGCTGCCGGCGACGGAAGGTGCGCTGGAGCCGATCACCATCCAGGCCTGCCACCGCGATCCGCATGGGTCGGGCGACTGGGTCTATTGGCAGCCCGGCCAGGTAATCCGCTTCGCGCCGTTGATGCGCGACAGCCACGGACTCACCCATTTCTGCGGCGAGCATACCGCTGTGCTCGAGCGCGGCATGGAAGGTGCGTTCGAATCCGGCGAGCGCGTGGCGCTCGAAGTTCTGGACGTCCTGTGATGCTGGCACGCGGTCTTCTGGCTCTGCTGGCGGCAGCACTGGTCCCGGCTGCTTCGACGGCTGGCCCCGAAGGGCTGACCGACGATCGCAACGCGCGCGACCTGACGCTCGCCACCGAATGGTTCGAAGGCGAATTCAACAACGACCTTCAGGTCTGGTTCGAAACCGATCCGCGCTCGAAGATTCCCGCGCAAGCTCGCCGCGGGCGCGTCCACCGCATCCATAGCCGGCTTCCCGAGGGCGTGTTGGGGGGCAGCGCATTCCTCGTCCGGGAATATCCCGACGATGATCGGGCGCAGCCTCCTACGGCATATGTCGTCCTCTTCGAATCGATGAAGCCGGCCGAAGGGATCGCAGTCCGCCATTTCCGGCTGAACGGCGCGGCGGATCCGGCGGTTATCCGGGCGACCATGCTTGCGCCGGAACCGGCCTGCGATATCGTTTTGTACAACCGCGGCGCGCAGCTGGAGGGCACCGCGCCCGGGGCATGCGGAACGGCGACCGGCGTGCAGGCCGACAAGCAGATGTGGCTGGGGCCGGAGACCTATCTGCGCGAGCGGACCACCGGCAAGGCCGAGCTGACGCCGACGGCCTTCTACAAGGCGCGGACCTTTACCTGCACGGCAAACATGTTTGCCGACAGCTATCTGCGCCCCTCGAAAGCGGACAAGGCCTACGTCTTCGAGAACCGGCACGATCTAGGCGACGTGATGGATCTGGATAGCCCGCGCGACGGCAAGCGCTACCAGCTCCAGCTCCGTCGCCAGCGTTATCCCTATTATCAGCGAGACGGTGAATTCCTGCTGCTGCGTCTGCGCGAAGCGGGCGCTGCAAGCTCTGTCGCGCTCGTCACCAGCGACACCGACAACAACAGCATCAGCCTGAATCTCGGCTGGGCAATGATCAACTGCAATTCAAGACCAGCCTGAACGGGCGGAGAGATTCAATAACGAAAACAAAAGACAGGGAACGGGATTATATGCGAACCAGATTCATGCTTTTGACCGCCGCCAACGCGCTGATATTCAGCGCTGCTCCGGCATATGCCCAGAATTCGGAATCGTCTGCGTCGCCTGCTGCCGAAAATAGCGGCTTCGCGCTTGGCGAGATCGTCGTTACTGCCCGCAAGCGTTCGGAATCACTGCAGGATATCCCGCTGACGATCACAGCAGTCGATTCGAAGAAGATCGAGGAAGCCGGCATTGCCAATGTCGAGCAACTCACCCAGTTCACGCCGGGCTGGCACTTCGAGAATGCCGGTTCGCGCCAGGGCAGCGCTGCGCGTATCCGCGGCCTCGACATCAACACCAACAATCCGACGCGCCAGAACGCATCGTTCTTCGTCGACGGAATCTATTTCCCGGGCACGATCCAGTCGCTGGACTTCAACGACATCGCGCAGGTTGAAGTGATCAAGGGGCCGCAGAGCGCCCTCTTCGGGCGCCAGACCTTCGGCGGTGCGATCAACTTCACGACCAAGGATCCTGGCAACCAGATCGAAACGCGCATCACCGCGACGGCGGCAACGATGGGCTATTACGACGTGTCGGGCAGCATCTCGGTGCCGCTGATCGAGGACAGGCTCTTCTTCCGCGGCTCGGCACGCTATTACAGCAACGAGGGTCCGTTCACGAACAGCGTCACCGGCGGTAAGCTTGGTGCGCAGGAGAGCCGGAACTTCAACGCATCGCTGATCGCACGTCCGACCGACACCCTGGAGCTGAAGCTCCGCTACATCAACATCAAGGACGATGACGGCTCCATCGCTTCGGCGCAAATCGGCTCGAACATGCTGAACTGTGGTCCGTTCGGCACCGGCACACGTAAATTCTATTGTGGCGAGTTGCCTGTCATCAAGGCGTTCGCACTCAATACCGTCGTCGCGCCGAACCGCTGGAACGTCGAGGAATTCGGCTTCAATCGTGACGCCGACCTGTTCAGCGCGCAGGGAAGCTGGGACTTCGGGGGCGGCTACACGCTTACCGGCTCCTATGCGCACTACAAGGACAACAACGTCGATACAATCGACGCCGACCTGACCGCGCAGCCGCTCTACGGCCTCGCCACATTCCAGAACTTCCGCGACAATTCGTTTGAAGTTCGCCTGTCCTCGCCCGACGATCAGCGCCTGCGCTGGCTGGTCGGCGCCTATTATTATGACGGCCATTTCTCGCAGAACGCCATCTATTCCTTCGGCCCCGATTTCTCGACGACCCCGGCTTCGCAGATCCCGGATGTCGCGCGAGCGAAGAACCTTGCAATCTTCGGCTCGGCAACGTTCAGGATTCTTGAAAACCTGTCGATGAGCGGCGAACTGCGCTGGCAGAAAGACGAGGTCAGCAACGAAGGTGGCCAGGGCGCGGCGCGGCGTACCCTTTCGGGCGAGAACAAGGTGGTTCTGCCCCGCGTCATCCTCGACTGGAAGCCGACCGAGGACATCATGGCCTATGCCTTGTTCAGCCAGGGCAACAAGCCGCAGCAGTTCAACGCAAACATCGCCGGCCTGACCGCAACACAGCTTGCGTTCATTGCCGATGAATATGGCGTCGGCATCGCGCTGGAGGAAGAGAAGCTGAACAACTATGAGTTCGGCCTCAAGACCAGCTGGCTCGACAATCGCCTGACCGCCAATTTCGCCGTCTATCAGATGAACTGGCAGGATCAGGTGTCGCGCGTGCAGGTGTTCCGTTCGCCTGAGGATGCAGCGGGCCAGATCGGCCAGCTTGATGTGGCGGCGAACAGCGGTTCCTCGCGTATCCGCGGCGTTGAGCTGGAATCGAGCTTCGCGGTCACTCCGCAGCTCAGCATCGAAGGCAGCTTCGCGTTCACCGATGCGAAGTACACCGAGTTCAACTCGGTCTATATCGAACAGGTCACCGGCAATGCAGACGCGACCGGCAAGCAGGGCCCGCGCTTCCCGAAGGTCCAGGCATCGTTCGGCGCATCGCACACCGCTCCGCTGACCGACGACTGGAACGTCACGACGCGCGCTGACCTGACCTACATGGGCAAGCGCTACACCGACGAGAGCAACCTTGCCTGGATGGGTGACTATGCGCTGGTCAATGCCCGCGTCTCTGCGCACAGCGAAAAGATCCGCGTGAGCCTGTTCGTCGAGAACCTGTTCAACAAACAGGGCTTCGCGTCGGCACAGCGTTACCGCGATCTGACCGCTGGCGGAACGCCGTTCGCGTTCGCCTATACGCTACTCACGCCGCGCCGCGTAGGCATCACCACCTCCGTCAACTTCTGACCATCGAATGCGCCGGGCCTTCCGGCCCGGCGCAGACCAAAGGACAGTGCATATGCGAAAGACCCTTGCGCTCCTGACCCTGCCCGCCTTCTTCGCGGCGCAGCCTGCATCTGCGCAGGTTTCCGCCGATCCCGGCCAGCGCGCCTGGCTGCAATGCCGCGCCTGCCACACGCTGAAGAAGGGCGAGCCCAATAAGGTCGGCCCCAATCTGTACGGGCTGTTCGGCGCGAAGGCAGGCACGCTTCAAAAGCAATTCCGCTATTCGGATGCGCTGAAGGCATCGGGTCTCACCTGGAACGACAAGACGCTCGACGCATGGATTGCGAGCCCCGGCAAGACAGTGAAGGGCAATCGCATGGCCTATGCGGGTATGGCGCGCGCCGAGCAGCGTGCTGCGCTGATCGCCTATCTGCGCGCCGAAACCAGCAAATGAATACGGCAAGCGTCTCGCGCCGGACTGCTCTGAAGCTGGCGGCTGGCACTGCCGCTGCCGTTCCGCTTCTGCGCACGGCGGGTGCGAGCGCCAGGGTGGAAGAACGCGCCGACGTCATCGTGCTGGGCGCCGGGCTTGCCGGCCTCAACGCCGCGCTGCTGCTGGAAGAGCAGGGCTACAAGGTGCTGGTGGTAGAAGGCCGAGACCGTGTTGGCGGGCGGCTCTACACCATGGACGACGTGCCTGGCCGCCCCGAGGCCGGCGGCAGCGGCGTTGGCACCGGTTATGCACGGCTTTTCGATCGCTGCAAGCAGCTGAATGTCGCCTTTGAAGAGCATCGGCCGCGCACCGAAGGCACCATCGCAAATACTGCGATCCACGTCGACGGCAAGACGGTCCTTGCCAGGGACTGGGCATCCTCGCCGCATAATCCCTTTGCCGGCGATACGCGCAAGCTGCCGCCCTGGCTGGCCGGCCCCTTGTCGCTTTTGCCCTTCAATCCGCTTCCAGATGCCACAAGCTGGCGCGATCCGGCGTTTGCGAAGCATGACCGCTCGGTTGCCGAAGTGCTCGCCGAGCAGGGCTGGACCCCGGCCCAGATCCGGCTCGCCTATGCCACCAACCCGAGCTACGGAAATTCTGGCCACGACCTCTCCGCGATGATGTGGTGGCATATCGCCCGCAATGCCGAAGTGATGGCCGGTGACGGCAAGGTCCATGCCAGCGTGGGCGGCAACCAGCGCATGCCGGAAGCCATGGCGCGTGCGGTCAAGGGCACTATCCACAAGAACCAGGCCGTGATCGGTATCCGCAGCGATGCGGATGGAATCGAGGCGGTGTGCGAGAATGGCAGCCTGTTCCGCGGGAAGGCGCTGGTCTGCACACTTCCGGCAACGGCGCTGCGCCTGATCCGCATCGATCCGGCCCTGCCGCCCAAGGTGCAGACCGCCGTCGACACCATCAGCTACAACCGTGTCTTTCAGGTGCATTTCGTACCGACGCGGCGCTTCTGGGAAGCTGACGGCCTGCCGCCGTCAATGTGGACAGATACGCTGGCCGGGCGCTTCATGGCGCTGAATTATGGCAGTGACCCTGCCGATGTGACGACCTTCCTCGCATTCGTGAACGGCTTTCAGGCGGACCGGCTGGACCGGATGCCGCCCGAGGCCGCAGCGGCGGCGGTGCTGGCCGAGGTCGAGCGTATCCGTCCATCGGCAAAGGGAGCGCTTCGCCCGATCAAGGTATGGAGCTGGCAGCGCGACCCGTTCGCAGGCGGGGCCTATGCCTGCTGGCAGCCGGGCCATATCGCCACTCAGGCACACGCCTTCGACGAACCCGTCGGCCGCCTGTTCTTCGCCGGTGAGCACACGGCCGCCGTCGCGCGCGGAATGGAGGGCGCAATGGAATCGGGCGAGCGCGCCGCATTGCAGATCATCGAGCGCTTCCAGGAGACACTATGACTATCGATTTCCCGCTCAATCGGCGCAACGCCCTGCTCGGACTGGGTGCAGCCGCAGCAGCCCTGCCCCTTGCCGGCGCTGCACAGGCGCGTGGAGGCCTGACAAGTCCCGCTGCCAAGGATCCGGCCTGCACCATGCGCCTGCTGGCGCGGCTGCAGGGCGATATCTCGGGCCGCACCGTCTATGCCTATTCATCCGGACAGGTCTTTGGCCTGCGTTCGGGGCCGGGGCTGGAGATCGAGGATTATGGCCGCCGCCTCTATGGCTATGAAGGTTGCAGCGTGCGCCGCTCTCAGGTGCTGCCAGACGGCCGGATCGAGACCCGCCAACGCTCCTGGCTGTTCTACAAGGATCTCGACCGCAACACCTTCCTCGACACATTCACCAACCCCTACAGCGGAAAGGTGCTGGACGTGCCGCTGTTCCGGGCGGGAATTACGGGCGAAGTGCTGGGGCCGAACGGGCTGGAGCTGAAGGCCAATTTCGGAATGAAATCGAGCGTATTCGGAAAGCCGGTCGAACTCGACATCGTCCGGATCGGTGATCGTGCGGTGGTGAAACGCCATGGCTTCACGCAGTGGACGCCGGCCGGCACGAATGTGCCGCGCACCGAATTCACCAATGACTGCTGGTCATGCTCGACCGCAGCGCTCGAAGATGCCGATACGCCGGCAATCAAGTCGACGCATTCATGGACCAGCCAGACCGAGTGGCAGACCTGGCTGGAGATGCCCAGGGACATCGAAGGCTCGCTGCTGTGGCGGGCCGAAGGCGGCAATGTCTATTCGATCCAGGAACTGCCGCAGGACTTCGTGCAACATTGCATGGCGCACGACCCGGCATTGCTGACCGCGTCGCTCGACTGACAAGGCCTGCGCTCCCGGGCTGCGACACCAGGAGGGCGGATACGTCTTTTCTCGTGCCGCAATGGCCGGCGATGGCGCCGCAGGCTCTGATGCCAGCGGCATTTGCCCTGTCTATCCCCTCGGCATGGAAGATCTGGCCGGAATAGAGCGCTTCATTGCCCATTGGCGCGAAACGTGCGGGTGTGAGCTTGCGAACACGCAGAGCTTCATCAACGGCCTGTGCACGCTGCTGGGGGTGGAGCCGCCCGCCGGCAGCCGCGCCGACGATGCGCACAATGATTATGTGTTCAAACGCCGCGTCTTCCAGGACAATGGCGACGGCACGCAAAGCTTCGGCCGGATCGATTGCTACAAGCGCAACTGCTTCATCCTTGAGGCGAAGCAAGGCAGCGAGGCTGACCGTGCGGCGGCCGACAAGGACGAGGACGATCTCGACATCTTCGGCCAGACCGCGGCCGCGCTTTCCGTGCTTGAGAAGGTAAGCGTTACCGCTCGCGCCAGAATTGGTCGCCAACAGTTGGCAAAATAGGCCAGATTTTTGAATATCATTCATCCCGCATTCAGGGCCATTCAGCGCTGAAAATGCTCAAGCTGCTGATTTAACTAGAATTCGTCTGCTCGCTCGAACCTGGCACGCCCCCTGCATTGCAGGTGGCATCAACCAGGAAACAGGAGCGGAC
>CAYMZC010000022.1:0-10649 GCA_964394815.1 uncultured Sandaracinobacter sp.
TAACAGACATGGTTACCAAACACTCAGGAACGACGGCCGCTCGGCCAGCAGGCGCCCCAGGCGGGCATCGGCACCGAAACGGCCCGGTTTCCCGGCACGCCCCGAAACGCAGGGGGCGGGTCTGAACAAAACCCCGGCAAAGTCCGGGATAATAAAGGGATGTCGCAATGCGGAATCTGTTCAAGAACCTTATGGCCGACAAGAGCGGTGCTTCGGCCGCTGAATATGCTCTCATCATCGCGGTCTTCGGCGTGTTCGTCGTTGCCGGCATGACCGCCTTGGGCACTGGCCTCAACGATAGCATGAAGGCGCAGCAGACCGAGCTCACGAAGACTCGTAACGTGCCTCAATCCTGACAGCAACTCAGGCTAGACGGATCAGGGCCTCCGCGTTCCTCCAGTCGCGGGGGCCCACCTTCCAGGCCGGCCAGGCGCCGGCCCGGGAGAGCGGCTTCATGGATCCTGGCATCCTGGCGCCCGGCCTTCCGGCTTCGCGTCAATTGCCATCAAGCCCCGGAAGCCGCTGACCTTACCAGACCGTCTGGCGCCGCTGGCTGGGTTTCCAGCCTACGTCTCCTCTGCGCCTGCCGCCTGACCGGGCCGGCCGCGCACAACGGGATTGACGGGGACCATGCGCCGATCGTCGATTTTCCTCCTTCTCGGAGCTGTCCTGCTGGGCCTTGTCGCCGTTCTCGCGGCGCGGATGTTCCTGCTGAAGGACGCTGGCGGCGGGCAGAATGCCGTGCCCCAGACTTATGTGGTGGTTGCCGCCAAGCCCCTCAAATTTGGCGAGAAAGTCACAATTGAAAGCGTGAAGGCCATTGGCTGGCCGGGCGCCCTTCCGGCAGGCGGTTTCGCCGATGTGCGATCCGCCGTGGGCGATGGAAGCCGCAGCGCGCTTCGGGATATCGGCGCCAATGAGCCGATCCTCGCCACCGCCATCACCGGTGAGGCCAGCCGCCTCGCCTCCTCCACCCTGCTGGGTGACAATATGCGCGCCGTGTCGCTTCCGCTTTCGGAAACGGCAGGTGTCGGCGGTTTCATCGCGCCTGGTGACCGGGTGGACGTGATGCTCACCCGCACGATCGATCAGGATAATGTCTTCATCTCCGTTGTGGTGCAGGGCGCGCGCGTTCTGGGTGTCGGCCAGAGCGCCGATACGTCGTCAACGCAGCCGGTCGTGGTGAAATCGGCCACCATCGAGGTTTCGCCGGAAGATGCGCAGCGCATCGCTCTTGCCCAGAATGTCGGCGTGCTGACGCTGGCGCTGCGGAAGACGAACGATGAAAGCCAGGTTCCGCTGCCGGCGCTGAGCGTGAACCAGCTGCAAGGCGGCGTGCGCCGTGTTTCGCAGCCGACACAATCCGTGCCTGCTGAGCCGGCACCGGCACAGCCGGCGGCGCAGCAGCCGTCGCGTCCGTCTGCGGTCATCCTCGGGCGCGGACCTTCGGTCACGGTGGTGCGCGGCACCGAACCAACCAGCTATCGGGTGGCGCAATGACGGCCGCCCCTGAACGCCAGAGCAGGAGCCAGGGCGTGAGCATCATCCAGCCGGGCCATCAGGCCCCCCCTATCGAAACGCGCGGGGCCGGTTTCTGGTCCCCCGGCAAGGCGGCGCTTGCGCTCTCCGTGGCGGCCGTGCTCGCCATGTCGGGCGGGATCGCGCCGGGCGCCATCGTCTCTCCGGCGATGGCGCAGGTGACGGCTGCGGGCGATGCGCGCACCGGCGCCGTGATGACGGTTCCGGTCAACAAGTCGCAGGTGCTGAAGCTCGACCGGCCCTTTTCCCGGGCGATGATCGGCAACCCCGAAATCGCCGACGTGATGCCGCTTTCGGTCAACAGCGTCTATCTGCTGGGCAAGGCCAATGGCTCCACCAACCTTGCGCTCTATGACCGCCGCGGCGAGCTGATCGCGGTTGTCGATGTTGTCGTCGGGCCGGATGTGCTTGGCCTGAAGCGGCAGGTTGCCGAGATGTTCCCCGGCGAGGATGTGCGCCTTTCCAACTCGAACGAGAGCATCGTGGTCGAGGGGCAGGTGTCCAGCCCGATGGCGGCCGAGCGCATCGTGGCGCTGGCTGATACCCATGCGCCGGGCAAGGTTCTCAACCTTCTGTCCGTCGGCTCGCCGCAGCAGGTGCTGCTGGAGGTGCGGGTTTCCGAAATGTCGCGCGGGACGGTGAAGCAGCTGGGCATCAACAGCTTCACCTGGGAAAACAGCTCGACCGCCGGCGGCTTCGCGGGCGGTGCGATCGACGGGCGGGCAGGCCCCTTCAGCGCCGCGCTTTCCGTCTTCGGGCCGGGCATCAATGTCCGTCTCGATGCGCTGGAGCGGCAGGGGCTGGTGCGGACGCTGGCCCAGCCGAACCTGGTGTCCCTTTCCGGAGAGCCCGCCAACTTCCTGGCCGGCGGCGAATTCCCGGTGCCGGTGGGCGTCAACCAGAATGGTCAGATCTCGATCGAATTCAAGCAGTTCGGGGTGAGTGTCGCGTTCACGCCGACGGTGCTGGGTGACGGGCTGATCAACCTGGTGGTGGCGCCCGAAGTCAGCTCGCTCGACCGTGATGCATCGGTTCAGCTCAACAGCGCGACAATCCCCGGCCTCAAGGTCCGGCGCGCCAAGACGACGCTGGAAATGCGCGATGGCCAGTCCTTCGCGATCGCCGGCCTGATCCAGCAGGATTTCTCCGACACGGTCCGGGCCATCCCGCTGCTCGGCAAGATTCCGATCCTCGGGGCGTTATTCCGCTCGACGGACTTCAACAAGGCGGAGACGGAACTGGTGATCACGGTGACGCCGCGCATCGTCCGTCCGGTGAAGCCCGGCCAGCTGTCGCTTCCGACCGACTCCGTCCTGCCGCCCGACCCTGCCAGCCTGTTCCTTCTGGGGAAGACGGAAAAGCGGGCGCCGCAGAGGCCGATGTCGACGCTGCCCGGCGGCATCGACGGCGACCATGGCCATATCGTGAGGTGAACATGCGACCTGTAATCCTGATTGGCGCCGCGCTCATGCTGATGGCTGCCGGAAACGCGCCCGGAACCGGCCTTGGCTGCTCGGTGCGGAGCAACATAGAAGTCATGACGATCGACATGGACCCGCAATATGCGGGCACGCTGATCGAAGGCGGCGAGGGCCGGCGCAGCGCCGAAGCGGTGCGCCGCTACATGACCGACAAGGTGAAGCAGCCGATCCGCGCCAGCGGCAGCACGCAGATCGGCGGGGGCGGGAAAGACTGATGCGACACGAACCTCTTGATCCGGACGCGGGGGCAGCCGTGACGGAGGGTGAACCCTGGCGGCGCGGCGAGCCCCAGAACGGCACGCGGCAGCGGGTCGCGCTGATCCTGCGAAGCACTGCCGGCCACGAGGGGCTGGTGGCCGGGATGGAGGCCGCCGGCCTCGACGTGCGTCTTGAAGACACCGCCCTTTCGGCGATCACCGAGGATGCGGCCTTTTTCGCGCTTGCCGATGCCGTGGTCGTGGAAATCGACCCCGCCAGCAGCAGCGCGGTGGAGGCCTTCGACCGGCTGGTGCACCTGGCCGCCGGCCGCATCGCCGTGATCGCGGCGGTGGAGGGGCTGACAGTTGCCCAGACCCGCATGCTTCTGAAGGCGGGCGCCGTCGACGCCCTGCCCATGCCCTTCACGCCCGAGGAGCTGCGCCACGCCCTGGAGCCGGTGCGGCGCACGGCCCGCCCCGCCGCACGCAGCGCCGGCGCGCACCAGCGGCAGGGCCGCATCATCAGCTTCATGGGCGCATTGGGTGGCGTGGGCGGCACGGCAATCGCGACGCAGGCCGGGATCCTGATGGCGGCGCAGAAGCGCACGCTGTTCCTCGACCTCGACATCCAGTTCGGCAACAGCGCGCTCTATCTCGATCTCCGCCCGTCGCTCACCCTTGGCCACCTGATCGAGGACGAGGAGCGGCTGGACGCGGAGCTGATGGAATCGGTTTCCATGCGGCACGGATCGGGCCTGAACCTGATCGCCAGCCCGTCCGACATGATGCCCCTCGACAGCATCAACATCGAGTTCGTGGACCGCATCCTCAGGCTTGCGATGCAGTCCTATGACATCGTCATCGTCGATCTGCCCACGGCATGGACCGAATGGTCGCTGCGCGTGATCGAGCGGTCGGACATCGCCTGCCTTGTCACCAACCTGTCGGTTCCCGGCATCCACCAGGCGCGCCGCCAGCTCGAGATCATCGAGGCGAACAACCTGATGGACAAGCTGCGGATCGTCGCCAACCGCGTGCAGAACAAGCTTTTCGGCCGGGTGGACCTGAAGGAGACCGAAGCGGTCCTGGGCCGGAAGATCGATTACACCATCACCAATGACTACCCGACCATGAGCGCAGCACTCGACGAGGGACGCCCGGTGGGCGACGTCCGCTCCGGCGGGCGCATGGTGAAGGACCTGAAGGCACTGGCGGAATCGCTTTCCACCGTGCTGGCGAGCGAAGGAGCACCCCGCCTGTGATCTGGCCCAGCCGCAAGCAGACCGGAAACGCATCCGCCCCGCGCGCAGCGGAGCCGCCGGCCCCCGCCCCCGCCCCTGTTGCCGCCCCTGTCGCTGCCCCCGCGCCGGCTGAAGCGAAGGCGATGACCGCGGCGGTGACTGCGGCGGCGACCGCTGCCGCAACGCCGCCGGTGGGCAAGGACAGCGCGCGCGCGGAGGCCCTGAAGCTCGAGGCCAAGACGGACCTGAAGGTCGAGCTGCACCAGAAGCTACTCGACCGGATCAACCTGTCTGCCCTCGACAGCATGAGCCGCGAGCAGGTGGGTCGCGAGATCGGCGACATCGTGCAGGAAATGCTGAAGGAGCTGAACCACGCGCTGAACCTGGCCGAGCGCCGGCAGCTGGTGGAGGACATTCTCGACGAGCTTCTTGGCCTCGGGCCGCTGGAGCCGCTGCTGAAGGATCCGTCGATCAGCGAAATCATGGTCAACACGGCCTTCATCGTCTTTGTCGAGCGCAAGGGGCGGATCGAGGAAACCAAGGCCAAGTTCGCCGACAACAAGCATCTTCTGCGCATCATCCAGAAGATCGTTTCCGGCATGGGCCGGCGCATCGACGAAAGCTCGCCCATGGTGGACGCTCGCCTGCCCGACGGCAGCCGCGTCAACGCCATCATCCCGCCGCTGGCTGTCGACGGCCCGATCCTGACGATCCGGAAATTCGCCAAGGTGCCGATCGACATGGACAAGCTGGTGGGGCTGGGCGCCATGCCCGATGCCTGCGCCGACGTGCTGCGCGCAGTCGTTGCCGGACGCCGCAACGTGCTCATCTCGGGCGGCACCGGCTCGGGCAAGACGACGATGCTGAACGCCATGTCGGCGTCCATCGGCGCCCATGAGCGGATCGTGACCATCGAGGATTCGGCGGAACTGCAGTTGCAGCAGCGCCACGTCATCCGGCTGGAAACCCGGCCCGCCAACATCGAGGGGCGCGGCGAGATCAACCAGCGCGACCTCGTGAAGAACTCCCTGCGGATGCGCCCGGACCGGATCGTGCTGGGCGAGTGCCGCGGCGGCGAAGCCTTCGACATGCTGCAGGCCATGAACACCGGCCACGACGGCTCGATGACGACCATCCACGCCAACACCCCGCGCGACGCGCTTTCGCGCCTCGAGCAGATGATCGGCATGAGCGGCATCGACATTTCGCCGAAATCCGCCCGCGCCCAGATCGCCTCGGCCATCCATGTCGTCATCCAGCTGGAGCGTCTTTCCGACGGCAAGCGCCGCCTGACCTCGGTTGCCGAAGTGACGGGCATGGAAGGCGAGACGGTGCTGCTTCAGGAAATCTTCCGCTTCGACCGCCAGGGCATTGACGAGCAGGGCAATGTGAACGCCGAGCTGAAGCCCACCGGCATCCGGCCGAAGTTCACTGAATATCTGAGCGCGCGCGGCATCAAGCTGGCGCCGCACCTGTTCGACCCCTATCGCCGGCTGGATAGCCGTCTGGAGACCGCGGCATGACACTGTCTGGCGCACCGCTCATCTTCCTGACGCTGCTGTTCTTTGCGGTGGTGCTGCTGGCCGAGGGGGCCTTCTACTATCTGCGCGACGTGCACGGGCCGAAGAACCGGGTGAACCGGCGGCTCGAGATGCTGAAATCGGGCGCCATGGCCGAGGAAATCCAGGCTTCGCTGCGGCGCCAGGCGCAGAAGCGCGAGAAGTCGCTCGCCACCTCCATCCTCGACTGGCTGGAGCTGAAGCTGAATCAGGCCGGCATGCGCCTCGCGCCGGAGCGGCTGCTGATGATGATGGGGATGGCGACGCTGGGCATCGCCGTCACCGTGCCCATCCTCCTCGGCTTCGTCGACATGCTCGACAGCTTGTCATCGCTGCTGGTCGTCTTCGCCTTCGCCATCGGCATCGGGGTCGTCATCCCGATCCTTGTCATCGACCGCAAGGCGATGCAGCGGGTGAAGAAGTTCGAGGAACAGTTCCCGATCGCGCTCGACATCTTCGTGCGCGGCCTGCGCGCCGGCCACCCCGTCACCGGCGCACTCGACCTGCTGGTCGAGGAAATGCCCGATCCGATCGGCTCGGAATTCGCGATGGTGGTGGCCGAGATCAGCTATGGCTATGATCTGCGCGATGCGCTGGCCAACCTCGCCCGCCGGGTGCAGACGACGGATATCCAGATGTTCGTCGTCTCGGTCGCCATCCAGTCCGAGACGGGCGGCAACCTGGCCGACATCCTTGATGGCCTGTCGCGCGTCATCCGCGACCGCGCCTCGATGGTGCTGAAGGTCCGGGCGCTTGCCAGCGAAGGCAAGATGACAGGCGTTGTGCTCAGCGTGCTTCCGCTCGTCACCTTCCTCGGCGTCTTCGCCATGCAGCCGGACTTCTTCCTCGATGTCGTGGACGATCCCTGGTTCATGCCCGGCGCCCTGGGCGTCTTCTCGCTCTACTCCACCGGCATCCTCCTGATGCGCAAACTGATCGATCTGAAGGTCTGAGGCCGGCATGAGCAATGATCTCGTCAGCTACCTGATCCTGGCCGCGGTCTTCGGGGCCGTTGTGCTTGCGGTGCTCGCCATCGCGCCCTCGCTTGGCCGGAAGGTCGACCTGGCTTCGCGCCTGTCGACGACGCCGACCGCCCGCGAGGCGTCCGCGCGCGGGGGCGCCGGCGGACCGACCCTTCGCAACGACCATACCGGCAACCTCTGGGCCAAGCTGATCTCCGAGGTGGAAAAGCGCGGTCTTTCGCTCGATGATACCAAGGCCGACGTGCTCGCCGAACGGCTGGCGCTTGCCGGCTACACCAAATCCTATGCGGTGCGCGCCTTCGTGCTCATCCGCTCGGTGCTGACGCTCGCATTCCCGGCGATGGCCTATCTTTTCATGCTGGTCACGGGGTCCGCCAGTTCGCCGATGGACCTTTACATGGTTCTGGTGGTTGCAGCCGCCGCCGGCCTTTATCTTCCGAACGTCATCGTCAGCAGCCAGGCATCGAACCGCAAGCAGGAAATCCTGAACGGCTTTCCCGATGCGCTCGACCTCATGCTCGTCTGTGTCGAGGCGGGCCTTGGCATCGATGCCTGCTTCGCCCGCGTGGGTCAGGAAATCGTCGAGCTTCATCCGAAGCTTGCGGATCTCTTCGCTGGCGTCTCGCTCGAACTGCGGGCCGGGCGGCCGCGCGCCGATGCGCTGAAGAACATGGCCAAGCGCAGCGGCGTCGCCGAGATCGCCTCCTTTGCAACCCTTGTCGTCCAGTCGGACAAGCTGGGCGCCAGCATCGGCCAGGCCCTCAAGGTCTATGCCGCCGAAATGCGCGAAGGCCGGCGGATGCGGGCCGAGGAAAAGGCGCACCGGCTTCCGGTTCTCCTTTCGGTGCCGCTGGTCGTCTTCCTGCTGCCCACGATGATCGGCGTTCTCGGCCTGCCGGCCGTGATCCAGATGCGCGACACGATAATGTGATGGGGATGATCCGGTGAGTGACATGACCAGACCTTTCGGCGCCCTGGCGCTGGGCTGCGCCCTGATCGATCCTTCCGCGGCGGCGGCCGGCCGGGCGCTGGATGGCGTGCGCTTCATGACGCCCGAAATGGCGCATGAGGCTGACGACGCGCAGGAGCGGGGCGAGGCGCTGCTCCGGCTCGACAATCTGCCCATGGCGCTGGAGATGTTCCGTCAGGCCCTGATCCGGTCGCCGGAGTCCATCGATGCGATGAACGGCATTGCCGTCGTCTATGACAGGCTCGGCAATTACGAGGCCGCGCGCACCTTTTATGAAACGGCGCTAGGCATCGATCCGGAATCGCCGATGCTGCTGAACAATTATGGCACCTCGCTCTACCTTCAGGGCGATCTGTCGGGGGCGAAGCGTTTTCTGTCGCTTGCCGCCGCTTCCGGGGACGCGGATGCCGAGGCCGCTGCCCGGCGCACCCTTGTGCGCATCCACGCCGGCATGCGCCCGCCCGCGCCGGCGCGCGCCGCCGCAGAGGCATTCGCTGCATCGCGCGCGGCGGGGAAGCAGGCTGGAGAAAAGGCGCCTTACATGCCCGTCATGGCCGCACAAGCCATGGAAGACGCTGCGGCGCCGGGCGCGCGGATCCTGCGCACCAGCACCCATGAAGTGCGGCTGGTGCTTGGCCCGCCGCCCGCCGCCGTGCCGGACAGCCTTGCCCGCGACCTTGGCGAAGCAGCCTTTGCCGTCGCCCCTGTCACCGACCTGTCCGAGCGGGAATCGCGCGCCCTGACACTGCGCGCCGCGCGCGAGGATGCCGCCGCGCGCGCCGAAGCCGAGGCAGCCGAAGCCCTCGCCCTTGAAGCTGCGGCCCATGCTTCCGCAGAAGCTTCTGCCAGGGCCTGGGCCGAAAGCATGAACCAGGCTGCCGGTCTCGATTCCATGCCCGCCGGCTTCGGCCCGGCGGACGGTCTGGCAGACGGGTTCAAGGGCTTTGCCCCGGCCTCCGGGCAGCCGGCGGCGCTGGCTGGCGCTGGTGAACTGCTGCACCTGGCCGGGCCCTCGGTGCGTGAGCGGCGGACGCGCCATGCCCGCCTTTCCGTGACGGGGCCTTCGCGGCCGTCGGTCGCGCTTTTGCCGTCCGGGGCCATCGTCCAGCGCGGGCCGGCCCGGGCACGCATGGCACAGCCCCTGCCGGCTGCCGAGCCGCTGTCGCCGCGCCGCAGCTTTGCTGCGCCCTTCGAGAGCGACATCGAGGAACTGAACCGGTTTGCGGCCCGGCTCCATGGCCATGCCGGTGCGGGCCTGTCGGAGCCGGCATGAGCCTGCGCGCCCTCGCCGGCATCCTCTTTCTCGCCCTGGCCCAGCCGCTGCTGGCCGGGGAAGCGGCGGCGCCGGTCGATGCAGGGCATGAAGCCGGGCACGAAGCCGCGCTGCGCCAGCTTGCCTTTGTCGACGCCGCCATCGCCGATGGCCGGCTGAAGGGCGCGCAGGATCTTCTCGCCCGTGCCCGCGCCCTGAATGACGGCCCGCACCACGCTCTTCGCGAAGCCGAAATCCTGCTCGCGTCCGGGGCGCATGCGGCGGCACTTCGCCTGTTCGCCATGCTCGAAAGCGAGCCGGACCTTGCCGCCCGCGCGCTGCTCGGCCGGGGCCTCGCCGAGTATCGGGCGGGCCGCGCTGCCGAAGCCGAGGCTGCGCTTGGCAGGGCAGTTGCCATCGATCCTTCGTTGATGCGCGGCTGGCTGGCGCTTGCCGCCCTTGCCGACCAGCGGCAGGACTGGGCGGCAGCCGAGGCGCACCATGGGCGCGCGCTGGAGCTGGACCCGCGCTCGGCGACGGCCCTCAACAACAGGGGCTGGTCGCGGCTGCTGCAGGGCCGCCACGCCGATGCCGAGGCCGACCTTGCGCAGGCCCTGTCCCTCGATGCCGGGCTGGCCGCGGCGCGCACCAACCTGCGCCTCGCGCGGGCGATGCAGGGCCGCTACGCCGAAGCGTTCGAGGGCACCGACCGCGCCGGGCTTGCCCGCGATCTGAACACGGTGGGCTTTGCCGCCATGACGCGTGGCGATCATGCGCTTGCGGAAAGCTATTTCGCGCGTGCCCTCGAACTCAACACGCGTTATGACCGCGCGGCGGCCGCGAACCTCGCCTATCTGCAAGAGATCAGGATGCGGCTGGCCAAGGGGGGGCTGACCGCGTCGCAATGATGATTGCCGAAATTCTGCTGTTTCTCGCGCTTGGCTGCCTGATCCTGGCCTGCATCACCGATGTCGTGCGCTTCGAGATCCCGGACTGGATTTCCATTGCCATCCTCGTCCTGGCCGTGGGCTATGGCCTGACCCAGCCCGATTTCGGCTGGTGGTCGCACCTTCTCGCCATTGTCGCGATGTTCGTGCTCGGCATGCTGCTGTTCGGCACCGGGGTGATGGGCGGCGGCGATGTGAAGCTGCTGGTGGCCTCTTCCGCCTGGACCGGGCTTTCGGGCCTTCCGCCGATGCTGCTGGGCGTGGCGCTGGCGGGTGGGCTTCTCGCCTTCCTGCTGCTCGTCGTGCGGGAGGGGCTGCGGCAGGCGAATGTGCCAGAGGAACGCCTGCCCGGCATGTTCCGCGCCGGTGCGCCGCTTCCCTATGCGCTGGCGATCACGGCCGGCATGCTGTGGTGGGGCTGGCAGGCCTGGCCGCTCGTCTGAGCGGCGCGCCCCGGCAGAGGCCGCCCAGGCACAAGCC
>CAYMZC010000022.1:10749-23925 GCA_964394815.1 uncultured Sandaracinobacter sp.
CAGGCACAAGCCACGCAGGCATTCCCGCTACTGGTTCACCCCTTTGCCCGGGCTTCAGTCCGCCGTGCGTGGCAGCGGCCGGCCGATGCCCTGGGCGATCAGCACATAGAGCTTGCCGATGTCGGAGGAGAGGAGGGTGAGGGCGAAGGCCTCGCCATCCGGGTCCTTCAGCACGCGGCGCAGCAGCAGTTCGAACTGGTCGAGGTAGCGGGCCGCTTCCTCCTGGAAGGCGTCGTCGTGGGTGTAGAGGCGGCTGATCTTGCGCGCCATGTCCTTGCCGGCAAGCCTGACCGTTGCACGGGCGAAGAGGTTGCGATCCCCGGCGAGGTAACGCGCCCAGGCGTCCTTTTCCACCTCCACGCCCAGCAGGCGCGCGACATCGACCGAAGCGGATTCGAGTGTCTCCACCAGCCGGATCGAGCGTGCGGCCAGCGTGTCGCGGGCGCGGATGTCCATGCGCGCATCCACCTCGTCGATGCGGGCTTCGGTTTCGGCCACCGTCCGCAACAGGCCGACTAGCTGCTGGCTCACGCGCTCCGATGCCAGGATGGCGGCTTCGCCTGCCTTTTCAGCGGCGGTTTCCAGCGTCGTCACATGGCTGCGCATCGGGCCGATGAAGACGGTTTCCGCCTTTGGCCCTGCAAGTTCCGAAAGCGCGGCTTGGGCATTGTCCACCACTTCGGCGATCAGGGCGCGGATCTCGTCCGCCTTGCCGTTCACGGCCTGGCGCACCTGCATCACCGTCTCCACCATGCGCGAGGCGGAGGCGATCGCCGTCTGCTCGGTCGTCTGGTGGATGTCGTTCAGCATGGAGCGTGCCGTGCCGAAGTGTTCGGACAGCGTATCGGCAAGCCCGGTCACGAGGGCATGCTCGCGGTCGAAGGCCTGCGCGCTTTCGCTCAGCAGGCTGGTCTGTTCCAGAACGCGGGTGCGCAGCTGGTCGAGCTGCTCAACCATGCCCCGGCTGCGGCTTGCCAGTGTGTCGACTGCTTCGGCAATGACCGGCAGGCGTGCGTCGGCGGCCTCGCCGAAATCCTGGATCAGCGGCCGCAGCCTTGCGACATGGGTTTCCAGCGCCTCGGTGGCGAGCCGCCGTGCTTCCACCCGTTCGCCCAGCCCGTCGAGGGCGGCTTCGGTGCGTCCGATGCGGCTGTCGGTGTCGGCAAGCGCGTCCATGCCTGCCTGCCGCATTTCTTCCAGCCGGGCCTCGATGGAGGCGATGGTTGCAGTCGTGCGCTGCTCCAGCGTTTCGCTGAGCGCAAGCTGCTGCTCGATCTCCCGGCTCAGCCCCGAAGAGACCTGCACCAGCCGGTCGAGCCTGGTCGCCAGCGCTTCGCTGGTATCGTCGGCGAACGCGCCAAGCGCCTGCCGGGCGGCGGCGAGGCGGCTGTCGGATTCCTGCGCCCGCTCGACAAGTTGCGCGCCCACGCTTTCGAATGCCTCGCGCGCCCGGTCGAGGACGCCAGTGACAGCGGCATCGAGCGCATAGGCCCGGTTGGCGATGGCCTTGGTCGTTTCCGTCGAGGTGGTGTCGATCTGGCCGAGAAGGCCCTGCATCGTCTCGATGCTGGCCTGCGCTTCGGCGCCAAGGCTTTTGCTGCGGCTGGCGATGCTGTCGATGCTGGTGTCGAGCGCCTGCATGTGGGCCAGCGCATCCTGGCCGGCCGTCTTCAGCAGCGTCTCGGCATCGCGCGCCCTGTCGGTCAGGCCGGGCAGGGTTTCCATCAGCTGGCTTGCGGCCTTGCCCATGTCTCCGGCGGCGAGCGCCATGGTGCCGGCTGCCACCTCCATCGCCCCGGCGCTGGCGACAAGGCCGTCGCCATCGGCCGCGGCCGAGCGTTGCAGATCGCCGACGCGGCTGGCGCATTGGTCGAGCAGCTGCTCGATCCGCACGAGCTGGGTTTCCAGCGCATCGGCGGCATAGCGGGCCTGGGCGATCCGTTCCTGTGCCTGCTCGATGTCCACACGGCGCGCGGCCATGGGTATATAGGCGAGCGCCAGCATCAGCAGCATGAGGGGCGCGAAGAGGGAGAGCGCCGCCTCGACAAGGGCGCTGGCCGGCAGGGCGGCGGCAAGTGCGGGCACCGAGCTGATCGCGGAAAGGATGAGCCAGAGGGCCGCAAGCCCCGCCATGATCCACAGGGGCCACTGGCGCTGTGCCTCGAGACCGAAGCCCGGCGCGCTCATGGGTATGTCCGTCCGTACACGCGATCAACTCCCCGAAGGCTGCTCCACACAGCATCTGGTGGGCAATCCTGCTTTTCTTGATACCATATGTGGTGTGATGCAAGCGCGATCCTGAGCTTCTCCACCGCTATTTCTATCGCGAGTGCCGAAGGCGACCGCAGGATGGGATAGCATCTGCCACAACCGCGTGCCGCATGGACACGATCAAGGATTCCCGATCATGACAGCTACTCTCGCTTCTCCCCTCAGCCTTGCCCGCGGGCCGGCGCTGGCCAACCGCATGATGCTGGCGCCGCTCACCAACATGCAGAGCAACGCCGACGGCACGCTTTCTGACGACGAGTTCCACTGGCTGGACATGCGCGCCAAGGGCGGCTTCGCCCTCACCATGACCTGTGCCGCCCATGTCCAGCGTTCCGGGCAGGGCTTTCCCGGCCAGCTCGGAATCTGGTCGGACGATCATCTGCCCGGTCTCACGCGCCTTGCTGACGCCATCCGGGCGCGGGGCAGCATCTCCTCCGTCCAGATCCAGCACAGCGGCTTCCGGGCGATGCCCGAGCTTTCCGGCGAGCCGCGCGTTGCCCCCTTCGACGAGCCGGAAAGCGGCGCCCGCGCGCTGACCACCGCCGAAGTCGAGCAGCTGATCGAGGATTTCATCCTTGCCGGCCTGCGCGCCGAGCGGGCGGGCTTCGATGGTGTCGAGCTGCACGGCGCCCATGGCTATATGCTGTGCGAATTCCTCGATGCCGGGCGCAACCTGCGCGATGACCGCTATGGCGGCAGTTTCGAAAACCGCTGCCGCGTGCTGTTCGAGATCATCGATGGCCTGCGGGCGCGGGCGAAGCCGGATTTCCAGATCGGCGTGCGGCTTTCGCCCGAACGGTTCGGCTTCCCGCTGGCCGAAGCCCGGGCGCTGGCAGAGCGGGTGATGACCTGCGGCAAGGTCGATTATCTCGACATGAGCCTGTGGGACGTGTTCAAGGCGCCGAACGAGGAAGCCTATGCCGGAACCCGCCTCATCGACCAGTTCGTCGACCTGCCGCGTGGCGATTGCCGCCTTGGTGTCGCCGGCAAGCTCATGGACAGCGCAAGCGCCCAGGCCTGTCTCGATGCCGGGGTCGATTTCGTGCTGATCGGCCGGGGCGCCATCCTGCACCATGATTTCCCGAAGCGCGCCATCGCCGACCCGGGCTTCGAATCCATTGCGCGGCCGGTCACCCGTGCCCATCTGCAGGGCGAAGGCCTCGGCCCTGCCTTCATCGACTATATGGCAACCGCCTGGCAGGGCTTCGTCGAGGGGTGATGAGCGCGCTGATGACAGACCGTATCCTGCCCTTCGAGGGCATTCACAATTTCCGTGACTATGGCGGCTATCGCGCGGATGGCGGCACGCTGAGGCGCGGGCAGTTCTGGCGGTCGGCCCACCATAAGGTGGCGACCGACCCGGATCTTTCGGGCGTTACCGATCTTGGCCTTTCGGCGATCATCGACCTGCGCGGCGATGGCGAGCGCGCGGCCCACCCTTGCCGCCGCGCGCCGGGCTTTTCGGTGCCGGTGCTGTGGAACGAAGGCGAAACCGCCGGCCTTGCCCCGCACATCGAGGCGGCGGGCGGCGGCCTTTCATCGTCCGAGGACGTGCACCGGCGGATGCTCGAAACCTATGCCGACATGCCGTTCCGGCCGGCGTTGCTGGGGGCGATGCGCCTCTATTTCCGCGCCCTGGCCGATTCCGAGGCGGGCACCCTTGTCCATTGTGTCGCCGGCAAGGACCGGACGGGCCTGGCCGTTGCCCTGTTCCACACGCTGATGGGCGTGCATGACGACGACATCCTCGAGGATTATCTGCTCACCAACAGTGCCGGGCGGGTGGACGCGCGGATCGCGGAGGGCGCGCAGATGCTGCGCGCGGCCTATGGCGCGAAGATGACCGACGATGCCATCCGTGCGCTGATGTCGGTGCACCCCTCCTATCTGGAGCGCGCCTTCACCGAGATCATGGCGCGGCATGGCAGCCTTGAAGCCTATGCCCGCGACATGCTGGGCGTCGACGAGGCCATGGTGGAGCGCATCCGCGCCCGCGCCCTTTCCTGATCCTGCCTGCCCGTCATCCGGCCTCCCCCCGTCCAGTGCCGGGGGTGGGCCGGGGGCGGGCCGGTTTCAGGCCTCGTCCGGCCCGATGAAGGCCTTCAGTTCCGTCATGAAGCGGTCGAACTGGTCATGGTGCAGCCAGTGGCCGGCATCCGCGAAGGTGATGACGCGCGCGGTGTTGAAGTGGCGCAGGCGGCCATCCTGCTCCGGGTTCGAGGCCCAGCTCTTTTCGCCATACATCAGCAGGGCCGGGCAGGTGATGCGCGACCACAGCGCATGCACCTGTTCGGGCGGTGTTTCGTTCAGCCAGTTGACGTTCAGGTAATTGTCGAACTTCCAGCTGTAGCTTCCATCCTCGTTGCGGCTGGCGCCGTGGATGGTGAGGTGGCGGGCCTGTTCTTCGGTGAGGTAGGAATTTTCCTCCTTCATGCGGCGGTAGGCATCTTCCAGCGTGGCGTAGCGGCGCGGCGTGCGGGCGGCGGCCTTGCGCTTTTCCCCGATCCAGGTGCGGATGCGCTCGGCAAAGTCGATCTTCGCCATCTCCTCCAGCATCTTCGGGCTGGGGCCGAGCCCTTCGATGGAAACGATGCGGCGCACCTTTTCCGGGAACAGGCCGGTGTAGCGCAGCGCGATGTTGCCGCCCATGGAATGGGCCACGATCGTCACCGGGGCCAGCTTCAGCTGCTCGATCAGGTTGGCGAGATCGTAGATGTAGCTGTTGACCTGATAATTGCCGTCGGGCGCCCAGGCGCTGTCGCCATGGCCGCGCCAGTCGGGCGCGATGACATGCCAGTCCTTCCTGAGTTCGCGCGCGGCCCAGTCCCAGTTGCGGCAATGGTCGCGCCCGCCATGCAGCATCAGAAGCGGCGGGGCGTCGGGGTTGCCCCAGTCGACATAATGGAGGCGAAGGCGCTGCGAGATGAAGCTGTGGGAGGTGGGGCCGCTGTCGATCATGCCCTGCCTTGAAGCGATTTCGGCCCGGCCTGTCCAGCCCCGGCGGTGGCGGCAGGGGGCGGCAAACGGCAGGGCAGGGGCCGGCATGCGGTAAATAACAGTCGCCCCGGCCGTCTCCGGGTGGCAGAGAAACGGAGTTCGGAGTCTTGCGCGGCACGCATGCCGGGCAGGCCAGAGGGACAGGAACCAGAAGAGGAGATTGGCTTTGGAAATCAGCAAGGGCATGTCGGCCGTCGTCACCGGCGGCGCATCGGGTCTTGGCAAGGCGAGCGCCGAAGCGCTGGCGGCCGCCGGTTTCAAGGTGGCCATTTTCGACAAGAACGAGGAAGGCGGGCGCGCCGTGGCCGAAGCGATCGGCGGCACCTTCCATTCGGTTGACGTGACGGACGAGGCGAGCGTCGTTGCCGGCTTCGAGGCCGCGCGCGCGGCCAATGGCCAGGAACGCGTGCTGGTGCACTGCGCCCAGATTTCGCGCGGCGGCAAGACCCTCAGTTATGATAAGCAGACGGGCGGCTACAAGCGCTTCTCCACCGAAGACTATGCCTTTTCGGCGCAGGGCATTCTTGTCGCCAGCTATCGCCTGGCCTCGCTGGCAGCCGAAGGCATGGCGAAGCTGGAGCCTCTGGAAGACGGCGAGCGTGGCGCCATCGTGCTTACGTCCTCGGCGGCGGCGCAGGATGGCCAGATCGGCCAGGTGGCCTATGGCTCGCTGAAGGCCGGCGTGAACGGCCTTGTCCTGCCCATGGCGCGCGACCTGATGGATGTCGGCATTCGCGTGAACTCGATCATGCCGGGCATTTTCGCCACGCCGCCGATGCTGGCCGTGCAGGATCGCGCGCCCGCCATCTTTGCAGGGCTGGAAGCCTCGGTGCCCTTCCCGAAGCGGCTGGGCAAGCCGAAGGAATTCGGCTCGCTCGTCGTCGAACTGGTGCGCAACAGCTACTTCAACGGCCAGGCGCTGCGCCTCGACGGCGCGATCCGGATGCCGCCGAAATGACGGACGAAGCGGCACCGGCCGGTGCGGCGACACGCGCGGCGGCAGCGCCGCGCGATCCCGCCGGGCCGGCGCCGCTTCGGCGGCCCGGGTCTCTGCGGCGCACCTCCACGCTCGATACCGGCTGGCCCGAAGGCCCCGGCAAGACCATGCGCATGCAGGGGCATTGCCGCGATGCGCTGACGCCTGTGGCCGGGGGCGCGCCTGTGACGGTGGCGGAAGAGGATGTGCAGCTCATGGTTTCGCCCCTGCGCGAGATCCTGGCCATTTCCTCGTCCGGCAACCATCCGGCCCTGCCGCGCTTCGTCGGCGCGCGGGGCGGCGGGCACAGCCGCGCCATCCTGGCCGAACTGCTGCGCGACGAGGGGGTCGAAAGCACGCCCTTGCACCTGCTGCTCGACGATTTTGCCGGCGCGAGCCTGGTGGCGGGCTGGGCCTGGTCCCGCTGGGTGGAAGACTGGCGCGACATCATGAAGGCGGCCGGCACGCAATCGACGGCGGGGCGCGGCGGCCAGATGGCGGGCGTGTGCACGGGCTTCGCGCCCGGTTCCGGCGCGCTGGCCGATGATGGCGGGCCGCGGCAGGATAGCCAGTCTTTCAGCCCTGTGCCGTCGTTGCAGAACCCCGACGATCCCGAAGGCTGGCATCCGCTGGCCGAACAGCAGGGTACGGGCATGCGCCGTGCCCGGCGGCTCGACATCTGGCTGGAGGATGGCGACATCCATATCGATGCCGGCTTCCAGGACAGCGCGACGGCGCCGGGTGGCGGCCGGGTCGCGATCCATGAATATCGGGTTAGGGCGCGCGCCGACAGCGAGGGCCGGCTGGCGGAGATCGAGGCCCGGCCCCATGTCCTTCCCTATGCGGAATGCCCGGGCGCGGTGCCCAATGTGCAGCGCCTCGTCGGCCGGTCGTTGCGCCACTTCCGCCTGTCCGTGCTCAGGGAGCTTCCGGGAACGGCCGGCTGCACGCATCTGAACGATGTGCTGCGCTCGCTGGCGGATGTGCCGGCGCTGGTTTCGCGCCACCTCGGCTGAAGCCGGGCGCGCCCGGCCATCTTCGAGGCGTCGACAACAGCAGCGGCCATGAAAAAGGCGCCCGCCGGATGGTCCGGCGGGCGCCCTTTCATTCCGCCCGCGCAAGCAGGCGTTGCGATCAGACGCGTTCGATGATGATCGCGGGCGCCATGCCGCCGGCGGCGCACATGGTGACAAGGCCGCGCTTCAGGTCGCGACGCTCCAGTTCGTCGAGAACGGTGCCGATCAGGATCGAGCCGGTGGCGCCGATCGGGTGGCCGAGCGCAATGGCGCCACCGTTCACGTTCACCTTCTCGCGGTCGAGCTTCAGGTCGCGCATGAACTTTTCGGCCACGACGGCGAAGGCTTCGTTGATTTCCCAAAGGTCGATGTCATCGACGGTCAGGCCGGCCTTGGCGAGCACCTTCTTCGCGGCCGGAACCGGGGCGTTCAGCATCAGCGTCGGGCAGTCGCCCATGTTCGCCATGGCGACAACGCGAGCGCGCGGCTTCAGGCCGTTCTTTTCGGCATAGGCCCTGGACGCAAGCAGGATCGCCGCAGCGCCATCGACAACACCCGAGGAGTTGCCGGCATGGTGCACATGCTCGATCGTCTTCAGCTGCGGGTACTTCTGCTGGATCAGCGAGGTGAAGGTGTTGCCATGCTCGTCGATCGGCATCTGCGCGAGCTTGGTGAACGCGGGGTTCAGCTGCGACAGGCCTTCCATGGTGGTTTCGGGGCGCGGATATTCCTCGCGGTCGAGCGCCAGCGTGCCATCGGCGCGATAGACCGGGATCACCGACTTGGCGAAGCGGCCTTCGGCGATCGCCTTGGCGGCGCGCTTCTGGCTTTCCAGGCCGAGCGCATCGAGGTCGGCGCGGCTGATGCCTTCGAGCGTGGCGATCGCGTCACCGCAGACGCCCTGGTGGGACTGCGGGTGCACCTTCTGCAGGCGCTCGTTGCCCGAGCCCATGCCGAGCGGGCGGATGCCGGCGGCGGCTTCTTCCTGCGCCATCGTCGCCGTCAGCGACATCATTTCGGTGCCGCCGGCAACGACGACATCTTCCATGCCCGACATGATCGAGGCAGCCGCCAGGTTCACGCTGGTGATGGCGCCGCCGCAGAATCGGTCGAGGGTCATGCCCGAGGAACGGACGTCATAGCCGGCGTCGAGCGCCGCCATGCGGCCGAGGTCGCCGCCCTGCTTGCCCTTCTGGGTGGAGGTGGACCAGATCACGTCGTCCACATGGGCGGTGTTCAGGTTGTTGCGCTTGGCAACGGCCTTGAGAACCGCGGCGGCGAGATGCTGGGGATGCATGTCGGCCAGCGAGCCCTTGCCCACCTTGCCGATGCCGCGCGGCGTGCGGACCGCGTCGATGATATAGGCTTCACCCATTATTCTATTCCTCTCCAGGCGAACTGTTTCCGGGTGCGGCCCGGAAAGGGGCCGCAGGTCTTGCAGAATCCTTTTGGCGGGCTTCGCGAGGCGCACCCTACTCCTGGCCGCGCCTGTGTCGACCCTGAAAATAGGTGAGTTGGGAAACCCGCACCCGCCCTGCCACAAGCTGTTGCAGGCGGAAGGGGCAAGGGGCGTTTTGGCCGTTGACCTTGCCCGGACTGCCACGCAACATGCATTCACCTATCTAAATAGGTTATATAAGTCGAGCGGCATTCACACCCTTCGCAACAGAGAGGCAACCATGGCTTTCAACACGGCAATCACGCGCATGCTCGGCATCGAGCACCCCATAGTCCAGGGCGGCATGCAGTCCGTCGGCGTCGCGGAACTCGCGGCGGCGGTTTCCAATGCCGGGGGGCTCGGCATCCTCACGGCGCTCACCCAGCCTTCGCCCGCGGCGCTTGCCGCCGAGATCGAGCGCTGCCGCACGATGACGTCGAAGCCCTTCGGCGTGAACCTCACCGTCTTCCCGACGGTGAACGCGCCCGATTATGCCGGCTATGCGCAGGCCGCGCTCGATGCCGGGGTGCGCATCTTCGAGACGGCCGGCACCCCGGCCGTCGCCGCGGTCTGGGAGGTGCTTCGCAAGAAGGACGTGTTCATCCTGCACAAGTGCACGGCGGTCCGCCATGCCGTCTCGGCCGAGAAGAAGGGCGTGGACGTCATCTCGATCGACGGGTTCGAATGCGCCGGCCACCCGGGCGAGGATGACATCCCCGGCCTGATCCTCATTCCGGCCGCAGCCGACAAGGTGAAGATTCCGCTGCTCGCCTCGGGCGGGTTCGGCGACGGGCGCGGTCTTGTGGCGGCGCTTTCGCTCGGCGCCCAGGGCATCAACATGGGCACCCGCTTCTGCGCCACGCAGGAAGCGCCCATCCACCCGAATGTGAAGCAGAAATATGTCGAGAATGACGAGCGTGGCACCAATCTCATCTTCCGCAGCCTGAAGAACACCGCCCGTGTCGGCAAGAGCGCGGTATCCGACGAAGTGGTGAAGCGGCTGTCGAAGCCGGATGCGAAGTTCGAGGATGTGGCGGAGCTTGTCAGCGGCAAGGCCGGCAAGGTCCTGCTCGATACCGGCGACCTCGATACCGGCATCTTCTGGGCCGGCATGATCCAGGGCCTGATCCACGACATCCCGACGGTCCAGGACCTGATCGACCGCATCATCCGCGAGGCGGTCGAGATCGTGGACAGCCGGCTTCCGGGCTTCCGCGCCGGCTGACCCCTCACATTTCTTGCGCTTGACGGGCGCCGGGCCTTGCCGAAGGCTCGGCGCACCGAACAGCCAAGGGGAAGATGCATGAAGGCGATCCGGCTCCGCCAACCGGCGGGTCTCGACAATCTGAAGCATGAGGACATGGCCGAGCCCGGCGCACCGGGCCGGGGCGAGATCAAGGTCCGCATCCGTGCCTCATCGCTCAACTATCATGACTATATCGTCTGCGTGGGCGGAATCCCGACGCCCGATGGCCGTATTCCGCTTTCGGATGGCGCCGGCGAGGTGATGGCGGTGGGCGAGGGCGTCACCGCCTTCAAGCCGGGCGACCATGTGGTCTCGACCTTCTTTCCCAACTGGCTCGATGGCGAGCCGGTTCCGGGCGGCTTCGCCGGCGTGCCGGGCGACGGCGCCGACGGCTATGCCGTGGAGCAGGTGGTCGCGCCCGAAACCGCCTTCACCCATGTGCCCAGGGGCTACAGCCACCAGGAAGCCGCGACGCTCACCTGCGCCGGGCTGACGGCATGGCGCGCCCTCGTTCCCGAAGGGCAGCTGAAGGCCGGGGACACGGTGCTGGTGCAGGGCACGGGCGGCGTTTCCATCTTCGCGCTGCAGTTCGCCAAGGCCATGGGCGCAACGGTCATCGCCACCTCCTCGTCCGACGAGAAGCTGGAGCGGCTGAAGGCGATGGGGGCCGATCATCTTGTCAACTACAAGTCCACACCCAAATGGGGCGAGGAAGCGCTGAAGATCACCGGCGGCCGCGGGGTCGACCATGTGATCGAGATCGGCGGCTCGGGCACCCTGCCGGAATCGATCACCGCCGCGCGGATCGGCGGGCACATCTCGCTCATCGGCGTTCTGGCTGGCTTTGGCGGCCCGATTCCGACGGTGCAGATCATGGGCAAGCAGATCCGCCTGATCGGAATCACCGTCGGCACCCGCCGCCAGCAGGAAGACATGATCCGCGCCGTGGATGCGAACGGCATCCGCCCGGTCATCGATCGCGCCTTTCCGCTCGCCGACCTGGCGGCGGCCTTCCGCCACCAGGAATCGGGCGGCCATTTCGGCAAGATCGTCATCGACATCTGACGACCCGGCGGCCGGCCCGTGAGGGCCGGCCGCATGTCCGGCTTTTTTGGCGGCCCGCGCGGGCCGGCCGCATCCCGGGCTTTCTGGCGGCCCCGTCAGGCCGGGCGCAGATCCGCTTCGGCCGCGACATGGGGGCGGCCCTGCGCATCCTGCGTTTCCAGTACCAGCTTTTCGCCTTCGCGCCGGCCCGCCAGCACCAGCGGGTTGCCGGCAAAGGCGGGCGACTGGGCGCGGAAACGGAAGCGGGCGAGAGTGGCGGGCGCAGGTCCGGCCGCGCCCATGTCCTCTGCCAGCGCCAGAAGCAGGCTCGCCATCAGCGGCCCGTGGACGACGAGCCCGGCATAGCCTTCCTCGCCCGTGGCGTAGGGCAGGTCATAGTGGATGCGGTGGCTGTTGAAGGTGAGGGCGGAATAGCGGAACAGGAGCGGCGGCGTGGGCAGGATCGTGCGCTGCATGTCCCAGCTTTGCGCAGGCGGCGGCGGTGTGGCGGCCGGGCTGGCGCCGCCTGTATCGCGGCTGGCCTCCCGATAGACAATGGTCTGGGTTTCCCGCACGGCAAGCCTGTCTTCTGCAAGCGTGTCATGCGCCACGCGCACGAAGACGAGCCGGCCGGTGCGGCCGTGCTTTTCGTCCACGGATGCAATGGTCGAGACGCGGCCGATGCGGGCGCCCGGCATGATGGGCGCATGGAATTCGACATCGCTCGACGCCCACATGCGGCGGGGCAGCTCGATCGGCGGCAGGAAGCCGCCGCGCGCCGGGTGGCCATCCACGCCGAGGCCGGCCGTGGGCGCATCCGGCAGGCACAGGCACCAGTGGATTCCGGCCGGCGCCGCGCCGCCGCTGGCCGGCGGAAGATCGAGTGCTGCGCGATAGCGGGTGACGAGGCCGTGCGTCAGCAGGTCCTGTTCTTCGTTCCTGCGCCCCACCCAGGCCTGGATATCGGTGGATTCGGTCATCGGGCGGGGCTCCTCTGGATGCGTCGGGGGTGTTTTCATGCGAAAGCGGCGATGCCCCGGCGAGCAGGCCGCCGCAGCAACGCCCGTCTGCCCGTGCGGACCTCCCGAAATCAAGCGTCTCCCGGCACTGGCGGTGATGCCAGCCTTGCGAAGCGTCACCCCGTGCGGCAAGGACTGCCACGAAAACGGGATCAGGAGGACTCTGCATGACCAGTGTTGGCACCTACACCACCGAAGACGGCATCGGGATCGTCGAAATCAATTCGCCCCCGGTGAATGCGCTGGGCGTCAATGTCCGCCGCGCACTGAACGAGGGCTTCAGCAAGTTCGCCCAGGACGACAGCGTCAAGGCGATCGTGCTGATCTGCGGCGGCCGCACCTTCTTCGCCGGCGCCGACATCTCGGAATTCGGCAAGGCCCCGGAAGGCCCGGGCCTGCACGAAGTGTTCGACATCATCGAAAATGGCTCCAAGCCGGTTGTCGCCGCCATCCATGGCACGGCGCTTGGCGGCGGCTATGAACTGGCGCTCATCTGCCACTATCGCATCGCCGTTCCCTCGGCGAAGGTCGGCCTGCCGGAAGTGAATCTCGGCCTGCTGCCGGGCGCTGGCGGCACCCAGCGCCTGCCGCGCATCGTCGGCGCCGAAGCCGCGCTCGACCTGATGACGACCGGCCGCCCCGTGCCTGCCAAGAAGGCCGTGGAACTGGGCATGGTCGACGCGCTCGCCGAAGAAGGCAAGCTGCGCGAGGATGCCATCGCCTTCGCCCGCCGCATCCTTGCCGAAGGCAGGCCGCTGCTGCGCGTGCGCGACCGTGACGACAAGGTGGCCGAAGCCCGCGGCAAGCCCGAGATCTTCGCTGCCTTCCGCAAGGCCAATGCCCGCGCCTTCCGTGGCTTCAAGGCCCCGGAAAACATCATCAAGGCCATCGAGGCCGCCGTCGAACTGCCGTTCGACAAGGGCATGGAGCGCGAGCGCGAGCTGTTCGGCGAACTTGTCACCTCCACCGAATCCGCAGCCCAGCGCTATGTCTTCTTCGCCGAGCGCGAAGCCGCCAAGATCCCCGACGTGCCGAAGGACACGCCCATCCTGCCCGTGAAGAAGGTTGGTGTGATCGGCGCCGGCACCATGGGTGGCGGCATCACCATGAACTTCCTCAACGCCGGCATCCCCGTGACGCTGGTGGAAGCCAGGCAGGAAGCGCTCGAT
>CAYMZC010000023.1:0-23664 GCA_964394815.1 uncultured Sandaracinobacter sp.
GCCTGGGAAATGGACCAGATGACCCACCCCGAAGTGGAAAAGCGCATCTCCGACAAGGTGTCGATGTGCAACTACTGGGCGAACCGGCTGTGCTGCGAGGCGGCCGACCGGGCGATCCAGATCCATGGCGGCATCGGCTATTCACGCCACAAGCCGTTCGAGCATATCTATCGCCACCATCGCCGCTACCGGATCACCGAGGGCACGGAGGAAATCCAGATCCGCAAGGTGGCGGCCTTCCTGCTGGGCTATCTCGGCCCGCGCCGGCGTGAGTTTGCGGAGCTCACCTATGATGATGTGGATTACCGCACCCAGTCGCAGATCCGCCCGCGCAGTGGCTGGCAGGTGATCGCCACGACAAGGCCGGAAGCCGGCTGAATGCCCGGCCGGGGCAGCGCACAAGCGCCGTGGCAGGCCGCTTCGCCGTCAGGCGGGCCGGCCCTGCCCTGCCGCCGCGGGCGCTTCCCCGGCCTGCCTGTCCGCCAGACGGCCCGCCTCGATCGCCATCAGCTCCTTCTGGATGGCGTCGGCGCGGGCGGCGATGCCGTCGCGCGCCGCATCGCTGGCCGCCCCGCAGAGGATCAGCGCATAGCCGAGCCGGATGGTCGGCCCCAGCGCCTCGGGCGCGAGGTCGCCGGCCACCCAGTCCAGCATGACCGAGCGGAAGACATGATCGAGCTGGCGCATGAGCTGCCGTGCATCGATGCCGGGCCGCAGGGCGCCGGACGCCGCGACATCGCCGATCAGCCCCAGCCAGAAGGCATCGCGCCGGGGGTTGTAGATGGCGGCGCGCACCTCGCCCGAAACGTTGAACACTTCGCGCCACAGCGTGCTGTAGAAGGCGGGATCGTCGAGATAATATCCGACCGCCAGATCGACGCCGGCCAGCACCCGGTCCACCGGGTCGCCGGGGTGGACACTGGCGAAGCGCATGTGGAAATCGCGCACGTCCTGCAGCACGCCGACAACAACCGCCCCGCGCGAACCGAACAGATTATAGGGCGTGGCAAGGCTCACCCCTGCCCGTTCGGCCAGCGCGCGCATGGAAAGGCCGGTGCTGCCCGTTTCCCGGATCATCTCGCGGGCGGCCTGGATGATGCGCTGGCGCCGCTTTTCCTTGCCCGCTTCACGGCGGCCAGGCGCCCTTTCGGCCTTGCCGGCAGCATTGTCACTCATTCACCCACTCCAGCCCCGAGCCAGTGGCACAAGACAGTCCGCCTGACAGTTTTCCGGGGATACGGCAACCGCCGCACTCTGCGACCCGCTATGCACAGGCTCCACAACCGCACCACCCCTGCCCGGGGCCGCGAGGGGAATCAACCGCCCGGCAACGGGCATGAGGGAAACCGGCCCGCAAGGGGCCAGGGATGAAGGGAGAAGACAGAATGGACATGGAACTGGTGACCGAGGGGCTGCAATTTCCGGAAGGCCCCATCGCCATGGCGGACGGCTCCGTCATTCTGGTGGAAATCAGGCGCCAGACCCTGACCCGCGTGCACCCGGACGGCCGGCAGGAGGTGATCGCCGAACTGGGCGGCGGGCCGAACGGTGCGGCCATCGGCCCGGACGGCGCCGTCTATGTCACCAACAATGGCGGCTTCGAATGGATCGACAACCCTGAAACCGGGCTTCTCGTGCCCCATGGCACGCCGGACTTTTACACCTCCGGCTCCATCCAGCGGGTGGATATCGGCACCGGCGCCGTGACGACGCTCTACACGGAATGCGACGGTCGCCCCTTACGTGGCCCGAACGATCTCGTGTTCGACGGCAAGGGCGGCTTCTGGTTCACCGATCTCGGCAAGAGCAACGGCGATTCCAGCCAGGTGGGCCACATCCTCTACGCCCGGGCCGACGGCTCGCACATCGTCCGCGTGCATGAAGGCATGGTGACACCCAACGGAATCGGCCTCTCGCCCGATGGCAAGGCCCTCTATGTCGCCGAAACCCAGACCAGCCGCCTGTGGGAATTCGGCGTCGCCGGCCCCGGCCAGCTGGCGGCCCCAGCCGACATGTGGACGGCCGGAAAGGTGATGGGCCCGCTTCCCGGCTACCAGATGTTCGACAGCCTCGCCGTGGAAGCGGATGGCCGTGTCTGTGTCGCAACGCTCGTCAATGGCGGCATCACCGTCTTCGATCCCGCCGACGGCAGCTGGGAACAGCATGCCTTCCCCGACCCGCTCACCACCAACATCTGCTTCGGCGGGCCGGACATGCGCACCGCCTTCATCACCTGTTCGGGCACCGGAAAGCTCTACAGGGCGCGCTGGCCCCGGCCCGGCCTGAAGCTGGCCCACAACGGCTGACTAAAAGGGAACGGCCATGAACTTCGGGGACATTCTCTACGAAACCGATGGTCCGGTCGCGACCATCACCCTCAACCGGCCCGACAAGCTGAACGCCTATACCGCCCGGATGGGCGAGGAACTGGCGCAGGCAATCGCGCTGGCCAACGAAGACGATGCAATCCGCGCCGTGATCCTGACAGGCGCTGGCCGAGGCTTCTGCGCCGGGGCCGACATTTCGGCCGGGGCGGGAAGCTTCGACACGCAGTCGGGCGCCGGGGCCGTCAACTTCGGGGCCGGGCGAAGCGCGGAAGCGGATGGCGGGCTTGGCGGCGATGGCGGCTTTGTCGGCGCGCTGTTCAACTGCCGCAAGGCGACGATCGCCGCCTTCAACGGCGCGGCCGTGGGCGTCGGGGCGACGCTTGCCCTGCCGACCGACATCAAGATCGCCTCGGATCAGGCGCGCTTCGGCTTCATCTTCGCCCGGCGCGGGCTGGTGCCGGAAGCGGGCAGCGCCTGGTTCCTGCCCCGGCTCGTCGGCACGGCGCAGGCGCTGCGCTGGGCGATCACGGGCAGCATCTTCGGCGCACAGGAAGCGCTGGCCGGCGGGCTGGTGAGCGAGGTGGTGCCGCACGAAGAACTGATGGCCCGCGCCCGGGCGATCGCGCTCGACATCGCCGAAAACACCTCGGCCGTGTCCGTCGCCATCACGCGGGCAATGATCTGGCGCTTCGGATCGGCCGAACTGCCGTTCGACCTGCTTAAGATCGACGGCGCCTTTGCGATGGAACTCGGCTCCGGCCCGGATGTGAAGGAAGGGGTCGCGGCCTTCATCGAAAAGCGCAAGCCGAACTTCCCCAACCGGGTTTCAGCCGACATGCCCAGAGGCTTTCCCTGGTGGTGAAGCCCGGGTAGCCGGAAAGCCTGGCCGGAAGGCGGGGGGCGGCAACCGCGCCCGCCGCCTTCCGGCACGCTGCCCTCAGCTTTCTGCTAGCCTGCCCGCTGCAGGCCGAGGCTTCCGTCCCTGATCCACAGGCGAAGTTCGCGCTTCAGGATCTTGCCCGAGGCGTTCTTGGGCAGTTCCTCGATGAAGGCGATGGCGCGCGGCTTCTTGTAGCTGGCGATCCGGGCGCGGCAGAAATCGATCAGCTCGGCTGCCGTCGTCTCCATGCCGGCCCGGCAGGACACGACGGCGACGACTTCCTCGCCCCAGGTGGGATCCTCGGCCCCGATCACGGCGGCCTCCAGCACCGCCGGGTGCCTGTAGAGGACATCCTCCACTTCCCGCGGATAGACATTTTCCCCGCCGGACACGATCATGTCCTTCTTGCGGTCGACGATCCAGAGATAGCCATCCCCGTCCCAGCGGCCGACATCGCCGGTGTGGAACCAGCCGTCCTCGAAGGCGCTCGCGGTCGCCTCGGGGTTGCGCCAGTAACCGCTGAAGACCTGATCGCCCTTCACCAGTATCTCGCCTTCCTGCCCCGGCGGCACATCGCGGCCTGCCTCGTCCACCACCCGCACCCGGGCAAGCAGCATCTGCCGGCCGACGGAATTGAGGATGGGCAGCCCCTCGTCCACCGCGCGGTCATGCTCTCCGGCGGTGAGCACCATCACATTGCCGCCAAGTTCGGTCATGCCGAAGCCGGTGGCGAAGCGCACGCCCGGCCAGACCTCGCGTGCGCGCAGCAGCACGGCCGGCGGCATGGCCGAAGCGCCATAGCCGATGTTCCGGATGGACGAGAGATCGTAATTCCCGCGCGAACCATGGTTCAGCAGCATGGCGATCATCGTCGGCGCCAGCGACAGGGAGGTCACGCCATGGCGCTCGATGGTGGCGAAGAAGGTCTCGATGTCGAAATTCTGCATCAGCACCATCGGGGTCGCGCGCAGATGGGTGACGAGCATGGCGTAGCCCGCGACATGATACATGGGAAAGGTCAGCATGAAGACCGGGTCGGGCGAGCCGGGCGGGTCGCTTTCCCAGCTTGCAAGGCTGTTGAGCACGGCCGAGACCACATTGCGATGGCTGAGCATCGCCCCTTTCGGCAGCCCGGTGGTGCCCGAGGTATAGAGCAGCCAGGCGAGGTCATCCTCGTCGATGGTGACATCGGGCGGCGCCGGCGCGCCACTGGCGATAAGCGCATCGAAGCCCATGGCCCCCGCGCGCGGCTCGCCGATAATGACGACATGACGGACAGAGGGAATCTCGTCCCGGATCTGGTCGATGACGCCAAGATAGCGGTCTTCGACGATCAGGACTGTCGGTTCGGCGTTGCCGATGATCCAGGCAAGCTCGCCGGCGCTGAGACGATAGTTCAGGAAGGTGAGCGCCATGCCGGCGGACGGCACGCCATAATAGGCCAGCACATATTCCGGGCAGTTTTCGGCCAGGATGGCGATGCGGTCACCGGGGCGCGCCAGCTGCAGCAGGCCATTGGCAAGCTGCCACGACCGGTCACGCATTCCGGCATAGGTCATGGCATGGTCCCGGAAGCGGACCGCATCCACATCGGGCGCGCGATGCGCCGCCAGCACGGGAATGTCGCCAACCAGCATTTTCCTCTCCCCTCCTGAATGCGCCGGCTTTTGCCGGCCTCTCAGGAAATCTATATCGCGTTATAATCACGCCCGGGTAAAGCCCGGAATCGCGGCCGGCAGGGAGGGTGCCGAGCCGTGGGAGATGATGGCGGCAGGAAACGCGGCCAAAAAACAGGGCCGGAAGCCCGGAGGGAGAGGGGATGGGGAAACAGGCAGAGCAGGCAGGCGGGCATGAGGATGGCGCCTTCGCCGCCGCGTTGCTGGCAATGGCGCGCCGGAGGGATCCCGCCGTCACGGCGATCGAAGGCATTGCGCGCGTCTCTGCCGGGGCCACGCTCGAGACATGGGCGCTCGATGCGGTGCGCGCGGATGGCAGCGTGCCACTTATCCTCCGACGGTCGCCGGGCAACCGTGCCGGCACTTCCGTCACGCTCGACTGCGAAGCCGAAGTGCTGCGCGCCGTCGGCGCGGCGGGCCTTGCGGTGCCCGAGGTATGGCATGTGCTCACAGCCGAAGATGGCCTTGGCGAAGGCTTTCTGATGCGCCGCATCGCTGGCGAAACCGTGCCGCGCCGCATCATCCGCGCCGTGGAGGCATCGGGCACGGGCGAAAGGCTGGTGGCGCAGCTGGGCGATGCGCTGGCCCTTCTGCACGCCACGCCGCCGGAAGGCCTGCCGCCACTGGTCACGACCGATGCCCGCACCGCCCTCGACCAGCTGGAAGAAGGCATGTCGCGGCCCGGCGCCCAGCCCCGCCCGGTGTTCGAACTGGCGCTCCGCTGGCTTCGCCGCAGGCTGCCGGATCCGGTCGCCCCGGCGCTGGTCCATGGCGATTTCCGCAACGGCAACATCATCGTCGGCCCCGATGGCCTCGGCGCAATCCTTGACTGGGAAATCGTCCACTGGGGCGACCCGGCCGAGGATCTCGCCTGGATAGAGCTGCCGCCCTGGCGCTTCGGCATCCTTGAAAAGCCTGTCGGCGGGCTGGGAAGCCGGAACAGCTTTCACGCCGCCTATGCCGCGCGCAGCGGCCGGCCGGTCGACCCGGCCAGGGTCGATTTCTGGCGCATTCTGGGCAGCCTGCGGTGGGGCATCGGCACGGCTGCCATGATCGAATGGTTCCACGGCCATGACCCGAGCGTGGAACGGGCAATGATCGCCCGGCGCGCTTCGGAAAATGAAATGGACCTGATGCGCGCCATCACGGGGCGGGAGTAGGACGGATGCAGGAACAGCCCACAGCCATCGAGATTCTCGGCGCCGTTTCGCGCTTCCTGCGCACGGTGGCGGTGCCGCAGCTTTCGGGCCATGCCGGCTTCACGGCGCGCGTGGCCGCAAATGCCGTCGATCTCGTCGCGCGGGAAATCGCGTTGCGCCCCGATGCCGAGGCAGCGGAGATGGCACGGCTGGCCGCTCTGCTCGGCGCCGGTGCGGATGCGGATGCGGGCGATGCGGCGGCGATGAACGAGGCCCTTGCCGGGGCCATCCGCGCCGGCCGGCTGACCGAGGATGACCCGGCGCTCATCGACCACCTATGGCAAACGACGATGGACAAGCTGGCGATCGACCAGCCAGGCTATGCCTCGTATCGCGCCGAACTGGAACGCGGGGAAAAGCCCGGGGAAAGCCTGTGACCGGCGGGGGATGAGCGGCGAGCAGGGGCGGAACGAATAACAGACAAGGCAGGCGGCAACGGCCAGCCGGCAGACGGGAGAGGAAACGACCATGGCAGCCACACAGGACCAGAATGGCGCGCGGCCGGATGCCGGATGGCCGACGGTCAGCCTTGCAGAGACATACCGGATCCTCACCGCGCCGGGCGCGCCCTTCGAGATGGAAGAGGTGGACATCCGCGGCAGGCGCTACCGGGCCTATAAAAATGCCATGGGCACCTTGCGGGAGGTGTTCGAGATCGGCCGCGGCTGGGGCGACCGCGACTTCATCGTCTATGAGGATGAACGGCTGAGCTATGACGCAGCCTTCCGCGCCGCCGGTACGCTCGGGCGCATCCTCTCCGAACATCATGGAATGCGGAAGGGCGACCGGCTGGTCATCGCCATGCGCAACCTGCCGGAATGGATCATCGCCTTCTGGGCCGGGGCCTCGATCGGGGCCGTGCTGACTCCGCTGAACGCCTGGGGCACTGGGGAGGAACTGGCCTATGGCATCGAGAACAGCGGCGCCAAGATCGCCATCGTCGATGGCGAGCGTCTGGAACGGCTGACACCGCATCTGCCGGCACTGGACCTTGCCGCCACCATCGTCACGCGCGGCGAAGCCAGCCATGGGGCAGTGACGCTGGAATCCCTGATCGGCAAGCCCGAAGATTATGGCCGCCTGCCCGACAACCCCATGCCGGACCCCGGCTGCCATACCGACGATCCCGCCACCATCCTCTATACCAGCGGCACCACAGGGCGGCCGAAGGGAGCGCTTGGCAGCCACCGCAACATCATGACGAACATGGTCAGCCTGGGCTTCAACGCCGCGCGCGCCGCAATCCGCCGGGGCGAAGCGCTGCCGCCGCCGCCCGATCCGGATGCCCCGCCACTGCCGCAGAAGGCGCTGCTGATCCCGGTGCCGCTTTTCCATGTCACGGGCACGAACTCGATGATGGTGCCGGCCGTTGTCGGCGGGGCGAAGATCGTGCTGATGCACAAGTGGAACCCGGAACGCTTTCTCGAACTGATCGAGCGCGAGAAGGTGAACACCACGACCGGCGTGCCCACCATGGTGTGGCAGGTGCTGGAATCGCCCGATTTCGGCAAGCGCGACCTCTCCAGCCTTGAAGCCTACAGCTATGGCGGGGCCGCCATCGCGCCGGAACTGACGCTGCGGTTCGCAAAAGTCTTTCCATGGTTCCCCGTCGGCCAGGGCTATGGCGCGACGGAAACCTCCTCCGTCTCGGTATCGCACAGCGCTGAGGATTATCTCGCCCACCCCGATAGTGTCGGCGTGCCCGTGCCCTGTGTGGATGTGAAGCTGGTGGACGAAGCCGGCCATGAAGTGCCGCGCGGGCAATCGGGCGAACTGTGCATCCGTGGCCCCAATGTGGTGAATGGCTACTGGAACAACGTGGAAGGGACTGCCGCCGCCTTCACCGACGGCTGGTATCATACGGGCGACATCTGCCGCATGGACGAGGAGGGCTTCATCTACCTTCTCGACCGCAAGAAGGACATGCTGATCCGCGGCGGCGAGAACATCTACTGTGTCGAGGTGGAAAGCGTGCTTGTCGCCCATCCGGACGTGCTTGACGCCGCCGTCGTCGGCCTGCCGGACCGCGTGCTGGGCGAGGAGGTGGGCGCCGTGGTGCAGGTGAAGCCGGGGGCCACAGTCGACGAGGAAGCGCTGAAGGCGCAGGTCGCGAAGCATCTGGCGCCGTTCAAGGTGCCAGTCAGGATCGATATCCGCACCGTGGAACTGCCACGCAATGCCAGCGGCAAGACGCTGAAACCGGTGCTGCGGCAGGAAATGATCGCAAAAATGGAAGGAACGAAGTGATGGGCGGGGCATCAGCAGGAACGGCAACGGCAGGCACGGCGACGGAAGGTGTCGGCCAGCGGCTGGGTCCGGTGACCGACAAGCACCGCTTCGACGAAGCGGCGCTCGACCGCTGGATGGCGGCCAATGTCGAGGGCTATGCCGGCAATCTTGCGGTGCGGCAGTTCGCGGGCGGGGCCTCCAACCCCACCTTCCTGCTGACATCCGGCAGCAGGCGCTATGTGTTGCGCAAGAAGCCGCCCGGCCAGCTTCTGCAGAGCGCCCATCAGGTCGATCGCGAATATCGGGTGATGGCGGCCCTGGCCGGCACCGGGGTGCCCGTGCCGGTGATGCGCGGCCTGTGCACCGACCAGGAGGTGATCGGCACGACCTTTTACGTGATGGATTTCCTGGAGGGCCGCATCTTCCGCGACGCCACCCTTCCGGGCATGGCGCCTGCCGAGCGCACGGCGATCTATGATGACCTGAACGCCACGCTGGCGAAGCTGCACGGGGTGGACTGGCAGGCCGTGGGCCTTGGCGATTATGGCAAGCCCGGCAATTATTTCGAGCGCCAGATCGCGCGCTGGGCACGGCAGTATCGCGATTGCCCCCTGCCCCCCGTTCCGGCCATGGAACAGCTGATCGCGGAACTGCCGGCACGCATTCCCGCCGACCAGTCGGTCGCCATCGCCCATGGCGACTACCGGCTGGAAAATGTGATGTACCACCCGACCGAGCCGCGCATCATCGCCGTGCTCGACTGGGAGCTTTCCACCATCGGCCATCCGCTCGCCGATCTCGGCTATTCCGGCTTCCTGTGGCACTCGCACGGGGCCAGCTGGGGCTCGCTCGACGGGGTCGATTTCGAGACATCGGGCATCCCGACGGAACAGCAGTGGGTGGATGCCTATTGCCGGCGGACAGGGCGCGACGGGCTGGAGGACTGGAACTTCCTGCTTGCCTTCTCGGTCTTCCGCCTCGCCTCGATCAGCCATGGCGTCCATGCCCGCGCACTCGCCGGGCAGACACCCACGGCGCAGGCCGGGGAAAATGGCTGCCCGATCCTCGCCGAACAGGCGCTCGCCCTGCTGCACCGTTCAGCCTGAACGCCCGGGAGGAGAAACCGCATGACCGACACCACCCCGCAGGACGTGATCTATGCCGTGGCCGACCATGTCGCCACCATCACCCTCAACCGCCCGCACCGGCGCAATGCGCTGAACTGGAATGCCTATGCACAGCTGGAGGCGGCGCTGAAGCAGGCTTCGGCCGATGATGCGGTGCGCTGCGTCATCGTCACCGGCGCAGACCCCGCCTTCTGCTCGGGCGACGATGTGGCCGAGATCATGGCCGGTCCGAAATCCTTCGCCGCCAGCCGGTCGGCACTCACCATCGTGAAGCACCAGCCGACACCCGCCGCCATGGCGGCGCTGGAGTGCGAGAAGCCGATGATCGCGGCGGTGAATGGCGCGGCGATCGGCTGGGGGATGGAACTGGCCCTCTATGCCGATATCCGCCTTGCCTCGGAGCAGGCGAAATTCTCGGAAATGTTCATCAAGCGCGGGCTGATCCCCGATGTCGGCGGCTTCTACCGCCTGCCCGCCATCGTCGGCCCGGCAAAGGCCGCCGAGCTGATGTTCACCGGCGACGTGATCGATGCTGCCGAAGCGCTCCGCATCGGGCTGGTGACCGAGGTGACGCCCCATGCCGACCTGCTGCTCCGCGCCCGGGCGCTCGCCGCGCGGATCGCCGCCAACCCGCCGCTGGCCCTGCGCTTCATCAAGGAAGGGCTTTCGCGTTTTTCCCATGGCCATCCACGCGAGATCGGGGCCTGGGCCATAGAGGCGATCCGCCGCCTGATGGAAACGGAAGATCACAAGGAAGGCGTGGCCAGCTTCCTGGAAAAGCGCGCGCCGAACTTCACGGGCCGCTAGCGCAAGGAAAAACCGGGCCGGGAGATATTCACCCGGCCCGGTTTCAACCTGCCTGCATTCATTCAGCCAGCCAGCCAGCCGTGAGCCCGGTTCAGGCGGGCTGGCGCGCTGTCATGATCTTGCGGCCCAGCAGCACGATGCCGAAGAAATAGACCGAGCCGGCCGCGATCGCCGCCATCACGTGCGGGAAGCTTTCGTTCGCCTGCAGCAGCGGCGCTGCCATGACGGTCAGGTAAAGCATGAAGGGCCGGTTCACGACGAAGGTGAGCCACCCCTTCAGCTGGCAGAAGATGGCGGCAAGGATCAGCAGCAGCACCGGGACAAGGCCGGTGGGGCCCCAGTTGGTGGCGGCATGCTGCAACAGCCATGCAAGCGCCGTTCCGCCAACCGCGCCAATGATGAGCGGAACCACGGTCGACGGGTTCAGCTCGTCGATCGCGCCCCAGTACCAGATGAGCAGGAAACCCGCGTAAAGCGGCGTCAGGCCGAACCAGGTGGCGAGCGCCACGAAGCCCGCGATCAGCACCGCGATGCCCAGCGTCACCACGATGGCCGTGCCTGTCGGCATGCTTGCCGGCTGGGCGTTTTCAGTCGGTTCCAAAAGTCATTCTCCCCCAAGGATGTCCACGCCGGCGACCGGCTGGCATGGTTCTTTCTTCATCCTCACCCTGTTGTCCGGGTGATTGTTCTCCCGCCGCGCAGACTGACATGACAGCCGGAAGCGCCAAGCTGGCGTTTCGGCATGTTGACCTGAACGGCCATGTCGCCCACGATAATGAATTGTGTGTCAGCCAAATGGCGGGATGACGCGCGCCTCGCCGATCCGGCGCAACCAGCGCGCAAACATTTCCTCCGTATCCTCGCAGTCGCCAAAGCCCGCCTTCCGCAGCTTGATGGTGCTCACCAGCACGGGCGCGCGCTCAGCTTCTTCAGGAGCGTGCACGCCGAACAGCAGGTCGGCATAATGGTGGGATTCCCCCAGCAGCCTGTCGAGATCGGGTTCGATCAGGCCATGGCGCCCGGCGATCCTCGCCCATGTCTCGCGGTGCTGCTCCAGAAAGCCGACAAGGCTGAAAGGCGCGCCAAAGGCCGGCTCCATGCCGACTGCCCGCGCAATCGCCGGCCACACATTGGCAAAGGCGAAGACATCGCCGTTGGTGATGTTGAAGGTCTCGTCCCGCGCGGCCGGGCTTTCGGCCGCCCAGCCAAGCGCGCGGGCGATGAGATCGGCATCCACCGCTTCCGAAACGCCACCAGGCCGCCCCGGATAGGCCAGCGGCCTGCCCAGTTCCCGGCAGATGGCGGCATAGGCGCCGATCACCGGAATGAGGTTCATGGCGACCCCCGTGGCGCCGCCGAACACGATCTGCGGCCGCCAGATGGTGAGGCCCCAGCCCGCGCCCCGGCGCTTGTCCTTCAGATAATCTTCCTGCAGCCAGTAGAAATTCTCGTGATTGTCGCGCGGCCTGTCTTCGCGCGCCGGCACCGCGATCTGGTGGACGTGGGCGCCATAGGCCTTGGTGCCCTGAAAGGCGCTGACATGCGAAAGCCCGCCAGCCGCCGCGCACAGCGGCTCCATCAGGTTGCGCATCATCAGCAAATTATGTTCCATCTGGTCGCGCTCGAGCCATCCGGCATAAAGGCCCGGCTTCTCGTAGAGCGCGGCATAGACAAGATGGGTAACCGGCGCGAACTGCCCGGCCGCCGCCGCGCAGGCCCCGGCATCCGTCAGATCGAGCGGCAGATGGGTGAAGCGCGCATCGACCGGCGGCACCCGGCGCGACAGCGCAAGGACATCCCACGCGCCCGATTGCGCGAAATGCGCAACCGCCGCCTGCCCGATCACGCCGCTTGCCCCGGCAATCAGGACCGTTCCGCGTTTTTCCATCCCGTCTCTCCTCCCGTCGCCGGACGGCATCGCCCGGCCTCTCCCGACGGGAAGGCTAGCCGGGCGCCCGGGGCGGAACAACCGGCAGATTGTCAGGCCCGGGCGGCGTCCCCTTCCCTGCCGTCGCCCGCTTCGCCGCCCCGGCCCTGCAGGGCGAGGCGCATCTGTTTCTCGGTCTCGATGATCGCGAAGAACAGGGCGCCCACGCCCACGATCAGGAAACCGTCTGCCAGCGGCACGGATCGGGTGCCGAACATCGCCTGAAGCGGCGGCAGATAGGTAATGGCCAACTGCGCCGCCGTCACCGACAGAATGCAGATCCAGATGATCCGCGTGCCTTTGGCGGCGGCCCAGGTCAGCGAGGTTCCGTGGATGTTGCGGATGAAGAAGAGGTGGAAGATCTCCAGCACCACCAGCATGTTCATGGCCATTGTCCGGGCGAGCGCCTGATCATGCCCCTTGTCCAGCGCATAGGAATAGATGCCGAAGACCGCCAGCAGGAACAGGGTTGAAACCAGTATGATGTGCCAGATGAGGGCGCCTGTCAGCAGCGGCTGGTTCCTGGGGCGCGGCGCCCGGCGCATGGTGCCGCTCTCCGAAGGCTCGAAGGCGAGCGCCAGGCCCAGCGTGATGGCGGTGACGAGGTTGATCCAGAGGAGCTGCACCGCCGTGACCGGAAGGGCAAGGCCGGCCAGCAGGGCGACGATGATGGTCATGGCCTCGCCGGCGTTGGTCGGCAGGGTCCAGCTGATGACCTTGGTGATATTGTCATAGACGGTGCGCCCCTCGCGCACGGCAGCGGCGATCGAGGCGAAATTGTCGTCAGCCAGCACGAGGTCGGCCGCTTCCTTGGCGGCCTCGCTTCCCTTAAGCCCCATGGCGATGCCGGCATCGGCGCGCTTCAGGGCCGGCGCGTCGTTCACGCCGTCCCCCGTCATCGCCACGGTCAGCCCGCGCGATTGCAAGGCTGTCACCAGCCGCAGCTTGTGCGCCGGGGAGGTGCGGGCGAAGATGTCGGTCGAAAGGGCCGCTTCGGCGAGGTCGCCGTCATCCATCGCCTCGACATCGGTTCCGGTCAGCACGCGGTCGCTGTTCTTCAGGCCGATCCTTTCGGCGATGGCGCGCGCGGTCGCGCCATGATCGCCGGTGATCATCTTCACCCGGATCCCCGCTGCATGGCATTCCGCCACAGCCTCGATCGCCTCGGCGCGCGGCGGGTCCATCAGGCCGACAAGGCCGACAAGCGTGAGCTTGCCACTGAGGTCGGAGGCATCGAGGCTTTCCTGCCCGGCGGGGACCGCGCGCACCGCCAGCGCCAGCACGCGCTGCCCTTCGGCGGCCAGCGTCTCGACCTGCTGCTCCCAGTGCGCCGGGTCGACCGGCGCCGTGCCGCCATCTTCGGCGCGCTGGTCTTGGCACAGCGCGATGATCGCCTCGGGCGCGCCCTTGGCGTGGATGAAGGCCTTTCCGCCACCGTCCCGGCTCAGCACCGCCATGTAGCGGTGGGCCGCATCGAAGGGGATGGCATCGAGCCGCTTCCAGCCTGAAAAGGGCGTTGGCCCGTCACCGCTTATCTTTCCGGCCAGGGCCATCAGCGCCCCTTCCATCGGGTCGCCCTCCACCCGCCAGCCATCATCCGCCCGGCGCAGCATGGCGTCGTTGCAGAGGCCGGCGGCAAGGGCGAATTCCATCAGGATCGCGTGGTCGGCCGGGTCGGTATCGGCGTCCTGCCAGCGGATCGCGCCCTCGGGAGCATAGCCATCGCCGGAAATGCCGAAGACATGCCCGGCGGATGCAAGCGAGGCCGCGACCATCTCGTTGCGCGTGAGCGTGCCGGTCTTGTCGGAACAGATGACGGAAACCGAGCCGAGCGTCTCGATGGCCGGCAGGCGGCGGACGATGGCGTTGCGCCGCGCCATGGCCTGCACGCCGACTGCCAGCGTGATCGTGAGGACAGCCGGAAGCCCTTCCGGAATGGCGGCAACGGAAAGACTGACCACCACCATGAAGATTTCGCCGAAATCGGCATGATCGACAAAGACGCCATAGGCCAGCAGGGCTCCGGCAACGAGAAGGATGAAGAGGGTGAGCCAGCGTGCGAAGCTGTCCATCTGCTGGACAAGCGGCGTGACAAGCTGCTCCACGCGGGAAAGCATGCCGGATATGCGCCCGATCTGGGTGTTGCTGCCTGTCGAGACGACAAGGGCGCGGCCGGTACCGGCGGCGACCAGCGTGCCGCTGAAAAGCATGGAGGAGCGGTCCCCCAGCGGCGCGCTGTCCGCCACTGGCGCCACGCCCTTGTCCACCGGCACGGATTCACCGGTGAGCACGGCCTCTTACACACGCAGGCCGCGCGCCTCCAGAAGCCGCAGGTCGGCGGGCACCCTGTCCCCGGCTTCCACGAGCACGATGTCGCCCGGCACGAGGTCGCTGGCGTCGACACTGATGCGGCATCCATCGCGCAGCACGGCCGAATGCGGGGCCAGCATGCCGCGTATGGCCTTCATCGCATCCTCGGCCCGGCCTTCCTGGATGAAGCCGATGATCGCGTTCACCACCACCACGGCCAGGATCACGCCCGTATCCACCCAGTGGCCCAGCAGCGCCGTCACCACGGCGGCAGCGATCAGCACATGGATGAGCACATTGTTGAAATGCGAAAGAAAGCGCAGGACCGGGTTTTTGCGCGGCGGTTCGGGCAGGCGGTTCGGGCCATGCTCCGCCAGGCGGCGCGCAGCCTCGGCAGCGGCAAGGCCGGACGCATCGGCCTCAAGCCGGCTGAGCGCCTCGCCTGCCGTCAGTGCATGAAAAGGCTGTTGTTTGCCTTCGGCCGCCATGTTTTATCCCTCCGCTGGCTTACGCTCTCTTTCCACGGGATGCGCCCGATCCTTCCGGCTCCTCGGCCGGAATGGATGGTATCGCGATCCTCTCCCCTACGGCCGTGCCGCACAGAAGGTCGACAGCCCTGTCGGCCGCATCCTGGAAGGGTTCCAGAACGACATCGGCACCGGCGCGCAGAAGTTCCTGCGTTTCATTGGATCCGTGCGACGTCATGGCGAAGTGGCCGCTGAACCCCGCGCTCCGGGCCAGCTGGATCAGTGTCTTGCGCGTATCCTCATGGGACAGGCCCCTGGGGTGCGCGGGAATGGTGCAGACGGTCCAGTCTGCCCGGTCCAGCGGCAGTTCCAGAAGAAATTCGGGGTCGGTTGCGTCTCCGAATTCGGCCTCCAGCCCCATTGCGCGCCAGCGCCGCACGGCCTGCGGGTTGAAATCAACCCCGAGCACCCGGATGCCCCGCTTCCTGAGCCTGAGCCCTATCGCCGTACCATAGCGCCCCAGACCGAACAGAATGATGCCGCCCTGCTGTTCAGGTTTCTGCATGGCATCGTGCGGCTCGCGCGGGGTGCCGCGGCGCTCGAACATGCCGAGCACGGGCTCGAATAAGGCGTAGAGCTGGTGCGACCAGGTGATCATGTAGGTCGAGGCCGCGATCGTCACGAGGCCCACCATGGTGACGAGGCCCAGCGCATCCTCTCCGACATGGCCGAGAGAGACACCCATGGCGACGAAGATGAGCGAGAATTCGCTGATCTGCGCGACCGTCAGGCCGGCGAGAAAGCCGGTGCGCTTGCGGTAGCCCATGGCCCCCATGATGGCGAGCACGACCAGCGGATTGCCGATAAGGACGAACAGGGAAAAGATGATCGCGCCCCAGACATGCGTGCCGAGGAGCGACAGGTCGAGCGTTGCGCCCAGCGCGATGAAGAAGAAGAGCAGCAGGAAATCCCGCAGCGGCGCAAGCCTTGCCGCGATCGTCTCGCGATAGGGGGTGGAGGCCAGCGCCACGCCGGCAAGCAGGCCACCGACTTCCTTGCCGAGGCCCGCGTAATCACCGATCGCCGCGAAGATGGCGGCAAGCGCGATCGAAAAGATCAGCAGCAGTTCCGGGGCAATGGCGAGACGCTCGGTCAGCGGATCGGCGATGTAGCGCACGAGGAAGACGACAAGCGCCACAAGGCCGATGCCGGCGCCAAGGGCGGACAGGAGCGACCCCTCCGTGCCGCCATGCCCCCCGGCGCCGATGCCGATGGCGGACAGAAGGATCATCGCCAGCACCACCACCAGATCCTGGACGATGAGGAACCCCAGCGCGATCTGGCCGTGAAGGGAATCGATCTCCCGCTTGTCGGACAGCAGCTTGACGATGATGATGGTGGAGGAAAAGGTAAGCGCCACAGCCACATAGAGGCTGGTGACATGGCCAAGCCCCAGGGCAAGGCCGATCAGGTAGCCAAAGATGGAGGTGAACGCGACCTGCCCCAGCCCGGTGAACAGGGAGACCGTGCCCAGCGAGCGGATGAGCTTCACGTCAAGCTTGATGCCGACGAGAAAGAGGAGGATCGCGATCCCCAGCTCGGACAAAAGGCCGATCTGCTCGTCCGACTGGACGAGATCGAAACCGGACGGCCCGGCAATGAGCCCCACGGCGATGAAGCTGACAATGAGCGGCTGCCGGAGCAGGAGGCCAAGAAAACCGATGGCAGCGGCAATGACGAGAAGCCCCGAGACTTCGCCGAAGGGGGTTTGCAGAATCCCTTCCATCAGGCCGGAAGCCTCCTGCCTGCCAGGGAAACTGATGCGATCCACCGGGCGCGTGCGATGACAGGAAAGCCGCCTGCCCTGTCATGGATTGCCTGCCCGAAAACCCTTCTGTCAGTCTCGCCTGTCACCCGTTGATATTCCTGTCTTGCCGAGAAATGAAAGCTGCCGGCAGACCTTGGCCCAGGGAGGAGCTTGCGCGCAACGGCATTTGCCATGCTATGAACAACATATGGCAAACGGATGAATATTCGTGATCACTGAAAGGATGAAGGCTGTGAAATCGATCATGATGGCCACGGATTTCTCCGAACGGTCTGACCGGGCGCTCAGGCGTGCAACCCTGCTGGCGCGATCGACCGGCGCATCCCTCAGCCTTGTCCATGTGATCGACGACGACCAGCCCAGACGCATCATCGACAATGACAGGGCGGCGGCAGAGACCCTTTTGCAGGAAGCCGCCGCCACGCTGTCGGCCGTTGACGGGCTGCAGGCCGGGACACGGATCCTGCTGGCGGACCCGTTCGAGGGCATCGCCATCGCCACGCGCGAAGCGCGGCCCGACCTGCTGGTGATGGGACCGCACCGGCGCCACCTGCTGAAGGACATCTTCATCGGCACGACAGCCGAGCGGGTCATCCGTTCGGCGGCCTGCCCGGTGCTGATGGTGAATGCTGCCCCCGTGGCCCCCTATCGCCACATATTGCTGACAACAGACCTGTCGGAAATCGCCCTCGACGCTCTCAAGGATCACGCAAGGCTGGGCCTTTGCGACAATGCCGCCCTCTCGGCGCTGCACATCTTCCCGGCCCCGGCCCTGCGCCTCTCCATGGGGTACAGCCTGGCGGCGGAAGGCCGTGCAAACTATCTCGAGGAGGAAAGCCGGGCAGCGGCGCAGAAACTGGCCGGGCATCTGGCGAAGGCCGGGCTGGCCCATGCCCGGCAGATCCTCCGCCCCGAGGAAACAACGGCCGGAAATGACATATTGCGCACCGCCGCCGAAATCGGGAGCGACCTGATCGTCGTATCGACCCATGGCCGGACAGGCATGGCCAAGCTGCTGCTCGGCAGTGCGACCGAACATGTTCTGCGCGCCGCGCCGGTCGATGTCCTTGCCATCCCGCCCGCACCTGCCGCTGCCTGACGCCAGGGCCCGACGATGACATAGGCGCGCATGGCTGCTTGCTCAGGCCTTTGCGAAGCTGGCGCTGGGCGGCTTTTCCCCGGCCCAGCCTGCGCGCTGGCGACGCAGGGTCTCGACGGTCTTGTCCCAGTAGGTCGCGGTCTTGCCAAGGAAGCGGATGTCGAATTCATGGGCGGTGCGGAACTCCAGCACCTCCACGCCGTCCGGCCCGGGCGTATAGGTATAAGGAACATCCGTCCCGACGAAAAAGCCATCACCCGGCCCCAGTTCCTCCGTGCCAAGCTTCAGCGAGCCGGCGATGATGTAATAGAGGCAGTCGGCGTTGTGGCTGTGCAGTGGCAGGGGAAAGCCGCTCTTGAACCAGGCGTAGGTCAGGCTCATGCCGGGCATGGAAAAGAGGAGCTTCACGATATTGCCCTCGGCCGCGCCCTCGGCGGTCGCGCGCTCGATCCCTTCCATGATGACAGGCGTAAGCCCCACCGGCTCCATGCAATCCACCTCGCTGAAATCCGGGGCATCGGCTGCCCGGAAGATGCTGAAACGCGGTGTGTCGCCCTGCTGGCTGACGGCTTCGCTTGCCATGATGCATATCTCCCGCTTCGCCGCCCCTGTCTCCCGATCATGACGGCTGTGCCGGCAGTGGCCGGCCTTCTCTCCACCAGTGATGTTCGTCTGCAGGGCGCAATTGGTCAAGCCTGACGGGACAACCAGCTTCATCGACAAGGCCGATCAGACTGACCGGCCTTTTGATATTCAAATATTATGAAATCATGATATGAGGGATGAAACCAGAGTGAAGGAGAGCCTGGATGACTGAAACAACCCCCCACACCCAGTCGATGCCGCGGATCAACGAGCCCGCCCCCGACTTCAAGGCCAAGACGACCCATGGCGAGAAGAAGCTGTCCGACTATCGTGGCAAGTGGCTGATCCTCTTCTCCCACCCCGCCGATTTCACGCCCGTGTGCACCACCGAATTCATGGGCTTCGCGCGCGAGGCCGATACGTTCAAGGCGATGAACACCGAGCTTCTCGGCCTGTCGATCGATTCCAACTATGCCCACATCGCCTGGGTGCGCAGCATCAAGGAAAAGTTCGGGGTCGATATTCCCTTCCCCATCATCGAGGACATCTCGATGAACGTGGCTTCAGCCTATGGCATGGTGCACCCCGGCGCATCCGACACGCAGGCAGTCAGGGCCACCTTCTTCATCGACCCGGAAGGCATCATGCGCGCCATGGTCTATTACCCCATGTCGAACGGGCGCTCGATCGCCGAGTTCGTGCGCCTGATGCAGGCCCTGCAGACAGCCGATGCCAACAAGGTGGCAACGCCCGAAGGCTGGCAGCCCGGCCAGGATGTGATCGTGCCGCCGCCGCAGACGGCGCCCGCCGCCGAAGCCCGCGCGGGCGAAGGCTACAACACGGTTGACTGGTATTTCAGCACCCGGAAACTCTGAAACCCCGCTTTCGGGCAGGCGTGGCGCATCCGGCCTTGCGGCCGGGTGCGTCACCCTTTTCACGGAACGCAAGGCCGCAGCAGGTCGATGCGCCGCTGGCCCCCAGCCCGACCTGAGCCGGGCCAGAACCGGGCCAGAACCGGTCTTGAGGCAGCAGGCATGGAGGCAGCAGCCATGGACAGGACAAGTCTTCTCGGAATCCTTGCCGAAGCGCTTGACGACGAGCGCAAGGCCGAAGCGACCTATGCGGCCGTGATCGACCGTTTCGGGCCGGTCTGCCCCTTCTCCAACATCATCGAGGCGGAACGCCGCCACGCCGCAGCTCTGATACGCCAGTTCGATCGGCTCGGCGCGCCACCGCCGCCAAACCCCTGGCCCGACCGCATCGCCCCGCCCGAAAGCCTGGCCGACGCCTGCCGCCAGGCCATTGCAGGCGAAATCGAGAACATCGCCATTTTCGACCGGCTGCTGCCATCTGTGACGGATCCCGCCGCCCGCAAGGTGCTGGAGCGGCTGCAGAACGCTTCGCGCGAAAGGCATCTGCCGGCCTTCCGCCGCCATCTCGCCCGGCTGGAAGCAGGTGAAGCGCTGCCCGCCGATGCCCCGGCGTGCGGGGAAGGCGGGGGTCAGGGCTGTGGAGAGGGTCGCGGAAGGGGCCGGCGCCACCGGCATGGCCGCAGACGCCAGGACTGAGCGCTTTCAGGGGCGGGATTTCAGGGGCTGGCTGTCAGAGGGCGCGTTGAAATGCGCCTCTCGGCTTTTGGAGTTTCATGAAATTGGCACAAGCCTAGGATCGTCCTCCTTGGGAGAGGAACGACATGGCGAGAATGCCGGCACCGATTACGGGCGAATTTCCGAAAACGATCAATGAAATGACTGCCGAATGGCTGACAGGCGTACTGCGCACGCGCGGCCTGTTGCGCACGGGCCGGGTTACCGGCTTCGAGACACGCTCGGTCGGCGCGGGGATGCTGGGGGATTCGATCCGCCTCGCCCTTTCCTATGACAATCCCGAGGACGGGCCGGAAAGCCTTGTCGCGAAATTCGCGTCGCCCAGCGAGGAAAGCCGCCAGACCGGGCTGTTCCTGGGCATCTATGAAAAGGAAGTGCGCTTTTACCGCGAACTGGCCCCGACCGTCGACGTTCGGGCGCCAGGCTGCCACTTCGCCGGCATCGTGCCGGAAACCGGAGAATTCCTGATCCTGATGGAGGATCTCTCCCCGGCCCGCGGTGGCGACCAGCTGAAGGGCGGCTCGCTCGACGATGCCCGCCAGGCCATGATCCAGGCGGCCGCCCTGCACGGCCCGCGCTGGAACGACCCGGCGCTCCTGAAGGAAGAATGGCTGGGGGAAAATCTCGCGGTGCGCGAACTGGTTCACGCAAGCCTGCCGGACTGCATCGCCGAGTTCCACCGCCGCTACGAGGGCCAGCTTTCAGCATCCCATATGGCCATCTGCGAGAAAGTGGTGGAAGCATCCCTGACGAATGCGCCGAAGGAGCCGCGCAACTTCACCATCACCCATGGCGATTTCCGGCTCGACAACATGCTGTTCGACATCAAGGGTGGGGCGGAACCCCTCGCCATCGTCGACTGGCAGACCCCGACACGCGCCCCCGGGGCCGTCGATGTCGCCTATTACCTGACCGCCGGGCTGAGCGTGGACTTGCGACGCCGGCACGAGGACGAGCTTCTGGCGCTCTATCTCGACGAGCTCGCCCGCCACGGCGTGCGCGGCTACACGCTGGATGCGCTGCGGCAGGATTGCCGGGAGCAAGGGCTGCATGGTGCGATGACGGCCGTCTTCGCCTCGGTCAAGACAGGCCGGACCGAACGTGGAGACGCCATGTTCCTGCGCATGGCCGAAGGCGGCTGCCAGTTCATCGAGGATCATGACTGCCTCGCCCTTTACAGCTGACAGGCGGGAGGACATGGCCATGAAAGCTGCACCCGGAATGACCCCGGAGCGTGCGCGCCTCTTCGGCTTCACGCCCTTCCAGAATGCAATCGGCCTCGAAACGCTGGAATCGGGCGGCGGCAGGACTGTGGTGCGGATACCGGCCTCGCCACTGACAGCCACGAGCGCGACGGACGCGCGCCCGCACCCCCTCGTGCTGGGCGGGCTGACCGACCAGGGGCTGGCCCATGCGCTTGCCACGGTCATCCCGGACGGGGCCGGCATGTCGACCTATGACCTTCTGATCCGCTTTGCGCCCGGCCCGATGGCCGAAGGGCCGCTCATCATGGATTCGCGGGTGAAGATCCTGACCGACCGCTCCGGCAATGTGGACGGCGACGTGCATGACAGCAGCGGCCGGCTCGTCGCCACGGCAAGCGGCCTCTTCCGTGTCGGCGGCTACCCGGGTGGCGCGCCGCCCGATTACGACAGGCTCCGCCCGCTAGACCCGGAAACGCTCGACGGCCCCTTCGAGCAGCTGATCGGCCTGGATGGTGAAGAGGAAGCCCCGCGGCTGCGCGCCGGTAACCGGGCGATCCTCGGCTGGGAAAGCGGCAATGTCGTGCATGGCGGGGCAACGGCCGCCCTGCTGATGGCTGCCTGCGAGGCCGAAGCCCGGCGCGATGGCGAGGCCCGCGACAAATGGCTTTCCACCATCCTCATCCGCTACCTCCGCCCGGTGCTGGGCGCGGAACCCCTGCTTTCGGAAGCCGGCCCCGACCGGCGTGGCCGGGCCTGCAGCTTCATCTCGGCACGCGTCTTCCACAAGGACGGCCCGACTTTGGCCACAGCCCAGGCCAGCTACGCCCAGCCCTGAAGCTTCGGCGGCTGTCAGGCCTCGCGCCGGATCCGCACGGCAAGCGCGTGGGCCGAAAGCCCTTCGGCGTCGGCCAGTGTCGCCGTTGCATCGGCAAGCGCGCCGAAACCGGTCCGCCCGGCTTCCAACCATGTCGTCCGCTTCATGAAGTTGTGGACGCCGAGGCCGCCCGAAAAGCGCGCGCGCCGCCCCGTCGGCAGCACATGGTTCGGCCCGCCGATATAGTCTCCGATCGGTTCCGGCGTGTGGCTCCCGAGGAAGATGGAGCCGGCATGGCGTATGCCTTCGAAGAAGGGCGCAGGGTCCGCCAGCATCAGTTCCAGATGTTCAGCCGCCAGCGCATTGGCGAGCGGAATGGCCTCGCCAAGCTCGGCCACCTCGATGATGGCGCCATAGCCTTCCCAGCTCTCGCGCGCGGTATCCTGCGTTTGCAGCCGGGGCAGCAGCCGTTCCACCCACTGGGCGACGGCATCGGCAAGCGTCGGGCTGTCCGTGATCAGGATGGATTGCGCCACCGGGTCATGTTCGGCCTGGGAAAGGAGATCGGCCGCGATCCAGTCCGGGCGGGCCGATGCATCGGCGATGACGAGGATTTCCGAAGGCCCGGCCACCATGTCGATCCCGACGGTGCCGTATAGCTGGCGCTTGGCCTCGGCCACCCAGGCATTGCCCGGCCCGACGATCATGTCGCAGCGCGGAATGGGCGCCGTGCCATAGGCCAGCGCCGCGATCGCCTGTGCGCCGCCGATGCGGAAAATGCGCGAAACGCCTGAAAGCTCGGCTGCCAGCATGGCCAGCGGGTTGAGCCGGCCATCGGGCGTGGGCGTCACCATCACCAGTTCATCGACACCGGCCACCTGCGCCGGAATGGCGTTCATCAGGACGGAGGACGGATAGGCGGCCCGGCCACCGGGCACATAAAGGCCGGCGCGTTCCACTGCAGTCCAGCGCCAGCCGGCGCGCACACCGGCATCGTCCATATGGGCGCCATCGGCAGGTCGCTGCGCACGGTGAAAGGCACGGATCCGTTCGGCAGCCAGTTCCAGCGCCCGGCGCTGATCATCCGGCACGAGAGCGATGGCGGCGGCGCGCTCGGCCGGGTTCACCTCGACGCTTCCGGCATCGATCACCACGCGGTCGAACCGGCCCGTCAGCTCGGCGACGGCAGCGAAGCCTTCCTGTCGCACCCGGTCGAGGATGGCGGAAACCTGGCCCGATACACCGCGATCCGGGTCGCGCGTGTCCTCCACCAGCGCCCGGAAGCGGGCGGCGAATTCCGGCTGGCGTGTCGACAGGCGCTGCATCAGGCGGCCCTGGCAGGCGCCGCCAGCGCGCGGAAGGCATCGACCAGGCCCACAACGGCAGGCAAGGTCTTGAAGGCGGCGCGGTTGACCACGAGGCGCGACGTCACCTCGAGGATGATCTCGCGCTCGACGAGGCCGTTGTCCTTCAGGGTGCGCCCGGTCGAGACGAGATCGACAATGCGCGGCGCCAGGCCGAGAAGCGGCGCAAGCTCCATCGCACCGTTCAGCTTCACGCATTCGGCCTGGATGCCA
>CAYMZC010000024.1:0-21523 GCA_964394815.1 uncultured Sandaracinobacter sp.
CGCCATCGAGGCTGGGCAGTTTTTCATAGGCCCGGACCATCGCCTGCCGGCGGTGGACGATGAGGAGCGCGCCGCCCCATGGGCTGCCCTTTGCAAGCACTGTGGCGAAGCCGCCCGCCGCCATCACCTGGCGGGAAATGGCCGGCACGAGCGTGCTGGCCGGAAAGGCCGGTTCAGGCGGCTCCATCGTCAGGCAGATAGCCCGGCAGGTCTGCCAGCCGGATGCGCGAGCGCATGAAGGTGCCCTGGCCGCGCGCCACTTCCTCGCCATCCGCATCGACGAGGCGGGCTTCTGCGATGAGCACCCGGCGCGCGCCCGAAACCCACTGGCCGATGGCCAGCAGCGGCTCGTCCTTCACCGGGCGGGTGAGGAAGAGGTTGAACTGCGTGGTGAGGACGAAATTGTCCTCGACCATGGAATTGGCCGCGTAGAAGGCGGCGTCGTCCAGCATCTTGAAATAGATGGTGCCGTGCGCCGCGCCGGCGGCGTGGAAGATGTCGGGCGTGACCTCGAAGCGGATCTCGCTGCGCCCGCGCTCGGGCAGGCTGAGGCGGGAGCGGAACTTGGCGTTGATCGGCGCGGCTGCATAAAGCCGTTCCAGCCCGGCCAGATGCGGATCGCGCGGAGGCTGGCCGCTCATGCCGCCGCCTTTTCGCGCCGCGACGCGATGAGCGCCCACAGGGCACCCGGGTCGCGCGCGCCGCGCAGTTTCGCCATCAGCGACTGGTCGCGCGTGGCGCGGCTGACGCTGGCCAGCGCCTTCAGATGACTGGCGCCGCCCGTATCCGGGCCCAGGAGGGCAAAGACGAGATCGACCGGCGCACTGTCCACGGCATGCCATTCGACCGGGTGCGACAGGGTGATGAGGGCTGCATGCATGCCGCGCACGCCGGGAAGCCGGCCATGGGGAATGGCTGTCCCGCCACCGAAACCGGTGGTTCCGATCCGTTCGCGTTCCATCAGGGCCGCGACGATGCTGTCGGGCGCGATGCCCGATTGCGGGGCGAGAAGATCGCCCAGGCGCTCCATCACGCCGCGCTGCCCTGTTGCCGCCACCGATGCCGCTACGGCCTCGGGCGACAGGATTTCATCAAGCTCCATCGTGAATCGGTCCAGGGTTGCAGTCAGTCCAGTGGTTCCAGCCCGGAGTCTTGGTGTCCGGATGATGGTGCGGCCGGCGCTTCGGGCACCGGCCGCAACAAGGCGATGCCGCTGACCTAGCGGCCATTGGCAAGGAAGTCTCAGGTGCGCGGCTCCACCCAGCCGATATTTCCATCCTCCCGGCGATAGACCATGTTGTAGGCGCCGGTGCCGCTGTTCCTGAACAGGAGCGCCGTCGTGTTCCTGAGATCCAGCATCATGACGGCGTCGGACACGCTCGCCTCGGGGATGTCCACCTTGGTTTCGGCGATGGTGAGCGGGGCATCCGGGGCCTCCACTTCCTCGGGTGCGGCCTGGAAGACGCGATATTCGGCATTGGCCGGGAAGTCGGCCACCGGAAGGTCCGAGATCGACTGCAGGCCGGACTTATCCTTCAGGCGGCGCATGTAGCGCCTGAGCTGTTTTTCGATCCGGTCGGCCGCGCCCTCGAAGGCGAGTTGCGCCGTGGCGCCGCGGTTCGACCCCTTGAGCACCACGCCCTGCATCACATGCATGACGATATCGCAGACGAAATCGTTGAAGGGGCCGTTCGACAGCGTGACATGGGCGGCGATCGTGCGCTCGAAATATTTCTCGGCAATCGCGCCCAGGCGCTCCTCGACAAGGACCCGGAACGCCTGACCCGTCTCAACCTGGTGGCCCGAAACCCGGATATCCATCGTCGTCTCTCCTGCTATGCCTGCGTGGTGCGGGCGATGTCTTCCCACAGCGGATCCTTCATCGATGCCACGAACCGTGCGTGGGCTTCGAGATCGGCCGGGGAAATTTCAAAATGGCGGGCTTGCCGAATCCTGCGGGCGCTTTCCACCGGGCGGGCGGCCTCGACCGCGAGGTCGAAGCCGATCTGCCGGCCGCCGGTCAGCTCGACATAGACTTCGGCCAGGAGTTCCGCATCGATCAGCGCGCCGTGCAGCACGCGGGCGGAGCGGTCGATGCCGAAGCGCGAGCACAGCGCATCGAGCGTATGCTTGGCGCCGGGCAGGCGCTTGCGCGCCAGTTCCAGCGTATCGATGACGCGGCCGCCGTCGAGCTGGGCGAAGCCGGCCGCTTCCAGCTCGTGATTGAGGAAGCGCATGTCGAAGCCGGCATTGTGCGCGACGAGCACGGCATCGCCGAGGAAGTCGAGAAGCTGCGGCGCCATGGACCGGAAGGGGGGCTTGTCGGCCAGGAACTCGTCCGTCAGGCCGTGCACGGCTTCGGCCTCGGGCGGCATGGGGCGGCCGGGGTTCACATGGAAATGGATGACACGGCCCGTCGCCACCCGTTCGTGAAGCTCTATCCCGGCGAATTCCACCAGCCTGTGGCCATCCTTCGGGTCGAGGCCGGTGGTTTCCGTATCGAAGACGATCTCACGCATCTTGCATCCTATATCCGCCTCTATCGAGACGGTTTCAAGCCGGCCGGGCTCAGCGCATCGCTTTCACGATGGATTTCACGGTGCGGAAGGTCAGCAGCCGCCCGCGCCCTGTCTCGATCACCACATCGGCCAGGTCGCGCTTCACGGAATCGGGTATCTGGTGGCGCAGGACATTGCGGAATTTTTCCTGCGTCATGCCGGGCCGCGCCAGAACCCGGGCGCGCTGCACATGGAAGGGCGCGCTCGCCACGGCGACGAGATCGACATGCTTCCACCCCTCGCCCTCCAGCAGCAGCGGAATGTCGAGCACGACCATCCGCCGGCTGCGGTTGCGGCGCAGGAAGCGCTGCTGCATGCGGCCGACCGCCGGGTGGACGATGCGTTCGAGACGCTTCAGGCGATCAGGCTTGCCGAAAACCGCTGCGCCCAGCTTCGCCCGGTCGACGCCTGATGGCCCGGTTGTTCCGGGAAATTCGGCTTCTATGGCGGGCAGGGCGACGCCGCCCGGCCCCTGCACTTCCCGCACGGCGGCATCGGCATCGAAGACCGGCACGCCCAGATGGCGGAACTTGTCCGAGATCTTGGATTTTCCCATGCCGATCGAGCCTGTGAGCCCGACGATGACCGGCCGTCTTTTCAAACCCATGTCCCTCTACTCCGTTTCAGCCGGCCTGCGGGCCGGCGAGCCTTGCCCGCAACGCCGCATCCCGGTCGCGCGGGGCGGGCGCGCCATAGAAGCGCTCGAAGGCGACCGCCGCCTGGCCCACCAGCATTTCCAGCCCGTCGATCACGGCAAGCCCGCGCGCCCGGGCGCTGGCCAGAAGCTCGGTTTCAAGAGGGGCATAGACGATGTCATAGACGATGGCGCTGTCCGGCAGGGCCGACAGGTCGAGCCGCAGGGGTGGCTGCCCCGTCATGCCGAGGCTGGACGCGTTGACGAGAAGGTCGGCTGGCGGCGCTGCTTCCGCCGGTGGCACCGCCGCGCCGCTGATGCCCAGATCATCGATGAGGGCGCGCGCCTTGCCGACGGACCTGTTCATGACCGTGACATGGCGCACGCCGGCCCCCTTCAGGCCCATGAGGATGGCGCGCGCCGCCCCGCCGGCGCCGATGACAAGGGCCGTTTCCGGCGCCTTGCCGGCAAGCGGCGCCATGAAGCCCGCCATGTCGGTGTTGGTGCCGACAAGCCTGCCATCAGGCTCGGCGACCACCGTGTTGACCGCCCCGATTCCGGCCGCCACCGGCTCGACATGATCGAGGAAGGGCATGATCCTGATCTTGTGCGGCACCGTCACATTGACGCCGCGGATGCCGAGCGCCGGGAGGGCGCGGATGGCCTCTTCCAGCGTTTCGGGCCGCACCGCGAAGCGCGCATAATCGCCATTGATGCCCAGCGCCTCCAGCCAGAAGCGGTGGATGAGCGGGCTGCGCGAATGGGCGATGGGCCAGCCGATGACACCTGCCGTGATCATGGCTGCATCTCTCCCGCGTTTCTGAGCCAGGCCAGGACCGCGAGGAGCGGCAGGCCCCTGACGACGAACTGGTCGCCTTCGATCCGCTCGAACAGCTGCGCGCCCAGCCCCTCGAGGTGATAGCCGCCGACGCTGGAGAGCACGGCCTCGCCGCAGGCGGCGACATAGGATTCGAGCCATGCCTCGGAAAAGGGGCGGACGAGGAGGGTTGCGACTTCGACATGGCTCCAGACCAGTTCGCCATCGCGCGCGAAGGCCGCCGCCGAGACGAGGCTGTGCGAACGCCCGCGCAGGCTGCGCAGTTGCGCCCTGAGGCCATCGAGGCTGCCGGGCTTGTCGAGCCACTGGCCCGGCTGCAGTTCGAGCATGGAATCGGAACCGAGGACGGCGACGCCGGGGTGCGCGCGGCTGAGTTTCAGCGCCTTTTCCCCGGCGAGCCGCAGGGCGACATCGCGGACGGATGGCGACGCTGCCGCCCCTGCCATGGCGGCGGTGATACCGGCTTCGTCGATCCGCGCGGGTGCGGCCCTGAAGGTGACGCCGGCCGCTTCGAGCATGGCCTTTCGCGAGGCACTTTCACTGGCGAGAAGGATCATCCGTTCCTGCATTCCCCGGCGGCGCCCGGTGCCGGCGCCGCCATCTTCGGCTGGTGTGAAAGGGGCTGATATTGCGGCTTTCGCACGAAGGAAAGCCATGCGGGCCATTCCCGCCGCCGCCCGCTTGCGCATGACGGGCGGCGGCGCCAGGTGGCGTCAGGTGGCGTCAGGCGTTTCTGGCCATCAGCCCGCCATCCACCGGAATGACCGCTCCGGTGATGAAGGAGGCGCCCGGCTGGCAGAGCGAGACGGTGATGTGGGCCACTTCCTCCGGGCGGCCATAGCGGCGCAGCGCCGTGCGGCGTTTCGCATAGACGGCCTTGTCTTCGGGCGGGATGGCCTCTGTCATGCCGGTATCGACCGGGCCGGGGCAGACGCAGTTGACGGTGATTCCCTCGCGGCCGAGATCGACCGCCAGCGCGCGGGTCAGCCCCGTGACGCCTGCCTTGGCGGCGCAATAGGCGCTGTCGCCCGCGGTTGCGCCCAGCGCCTCGGTGGAGGCGATGTTGACGATCCGGGCCGAGGGCGAGCGCCGGAGGTGCGGCAGGGCGGCCTGGACCATCCGCAGTTCGCCGGTGAGGTTGACGGCGAGCATCCTGTCCCACAGCGCGTCATAGCCTTCGGCGTCGATCGGGGCGAAGCCGGCGATTCCGGCATTGTTGACGAGGATGTCGATGCGGCCGGCCCAGTCGGCCACTTCGGCCACCACCCGCGCGACGGCGTCCCGGTCGGAGACATCGAGCCGCCAGGCGCGGGCTTCGCCACCGGAGTCGCGGATTGCAGCCGCCACGGATTCCGCCCCGGCCTCGTTCACGTCGGTCACGGCTACGCGCGCGCCATCAGCCCCCAGCAGCCGGGCGGTCGCTGCCCCCATGCCGCTGCCGGCGCCCGTGACGATTGCGCCAAGACCCTTCACGCTGAGAGATGCCGCCCTGTCATGATTCCGTTTTTCCATTCCCCGTCTCCCGCCTGTCTGTTTCCCTGTGCCGCCACTCCACGACAGCTGCGGCGCGGGCGCAACCCATCATCGGGACAGGCAGAAGCGAAAAAGGAGGCCAGTCCTTCGCTGATGAGGGGGGTAAATCTATTCTTTCTTGCCGCCATGGCCGGGCTTCCCGATCAGGGCCGGGCTTGCCCCCCATGGGGGTGTTTCAGGACAGGACGGGAACGATAATGATCAAGGCGTCGCGCAAGAACAAGGATTTCAGGCATTTCCATATCGGGACCATGGCGCTGCTGCTGGCGGCCGCAACGGCTGTGCCCGCCATGGCGACCGACGGCTATTTCCTGCATGGCAATGGCGCCAAGGCCAAGGGCATGGGCGGCGCCGGAATCGCCTTTCCGCAGGATTCCCTTGCCATGGCCGCCAATCCGGCGTCGGCCACGGCCATCGGATCGCGCTTCGACATCGGGGTGGACATCTTCATTCCCGACCGGTCCGTTTCCATAAGCGGCAATGCCTTCGGCCCGGATGCGGATTACAGCGGCAATGGCGCCAACCCCTTCGTGCTGCCCGAGTTCGGCTATGTCCGCCAGCTTGGCAAGGGCGTGGCGGTTGGCCTGACGATCGCCGGAAACGGCGGCATGAACACCGAATATCGCGCCAACCCCTATGGGCGCTTCGGCGCCACGGGCCGCGCCGGGATCGACCTGAAGCAGGTGTTCATCACGCCCACCGTCGCCGTGGAGGTGGCCAGCGGGCACAGCATCGGCGTTTCGCCCATTCTTGTCGTCCAGGGCTTCCGCGCCAAGGGCATCGAGCCGTTCGCCGCTGCCTCGGTGGATCCGGCGAACTTCACCGGCAAGGGGGTCAGCTGGTCCTGGGGTGGCGGCGTGCGCGTGGGCTGGCTGGGCCAGCTTGCCGACGGTTTTCGCGCCGGCCTTTTCTATCAGTCCAAGGTCTGGACCAACGGCTTCGACAAATATGCCGGGCTGTTCGCCGATGGCGGCGGCTTCGACGTGCCGGCGAGCTGGGGTGGCGGCGTTTCCATCGCCGCGACCGACAGGCTGGACCTGGCGGCCGATTTCAAGCGCATCGAATATTCGGGCGTTGCGTCTGTCGGAACGCCGCTGGCGCCGCTGTTCGCCGGCGTGCCCTTCGGGGCCGAGGGCGGGCCGGGTTTCGGCTGGCGCGACATCAATGTGGTGAAATTCGGCGCATCCTATCGCGTTTCCGAAAGTTTCACCCTGCGTGCCGGCTATGGCCATTCCGGACAGCCGGTGCGCCCGTCCGAGACCTTCCTCAACACGCTGGCGCCGGGCGTGGTGCAGGATCATTTCACCGCCGGCTTCACCTATGCGGCGCGGCCGGGCCTCGAGATCAGCTCGCACCTGCTGGTGGCCCCGCGCACGACCGTTCGGGGCGAGGGCTCGATCCCGCCGGGGATGCCTGCGGACGGCGGCTTCGGCGGCGGCGAGGTGGACAACCGGCTTGGCGAGATTTCCTTCGGGCTTTCGCTGGGCGTGAAGCTGTAGCAAAGGACGCGGATGCTCGACCTTCTCACCCCTTATCTGCCGGCGCTTGCCGGCGGGCTTCTCATCGGCCTGGCGGCCGGCGGCTTCTACCTGCTGGATGGCCGGCTGGCCGGGATCAGCGGCATCGCGCGCTCGGCCCTGTCGGGCACGCCGCACAGCCGCTGGCGCTGGGCCTTCCTGGCCGGGCTGGTGGCGGCCGGGGGGCTGCATCTGCTGATGGGCGGCGGGCCTTCGGTGATGCTGGTCGCGCTCCGCTGGGAGGTGCTGGCGGTTGCCGGGCTGGTGGTGGGGCTGGGCGCGGGCATCGGCTCGGGCTGCACCAGCGGCCATGGCATCTGCGGGCTTTCGCGCCTGTCGCCCCGGTCGCTCGCGGCTGTCGCCATCTTCATGACGACGGCGTCTGTCACCGTCTATGTCGTGCGGCATGTGCTGGCAGGGGGCGCCTGATGCGGACCCTGCGCGCTTTTCTCTTCGGCATCATCTTCGGTCTCGGCCTCATCCTGTCCGGCATGACCGACCCGGCCCGCGTTCTCGGTTTCCTCGACTGGACGGGCAACTGGGACCCGAGCCTTGCCTTCGTGATGGGCGGGGCGGTGCTGACGGCCCTGCCCTTCTTCCTGACGGCGGAACGCCGGAAGCTTTCCATCGCCGGTGCGCCGCTGGAGGCCCCCGAGGGCGGCAAGGTCGATGCGCGGCTTGCAGGCGGCTCGGCCTTGTTCGGCGTGGGCTGGGGGCTGGCCGGCATCTGCCCCGGCCCGGGCATCGTCGCGCTGGGTCTTGCGCCTGTCGCGGCCCTGCCGTTCGTGGGCGGGCTGGCGCTGGGGCTGGTGCTGACCGGGCGACCGCTGCGAACGCCGGCGCTGGCCGGATAACCCCGGGCTACAGCGGAAAGAAGGGGTGGGGGCTGGCGCTGGTCGCGCCAGTGCCTATGTTCCATGCCATGGACCAGCTTCTCTTTGCCGAACTCGACCCCGCGACTGCCGAACGGCTGACGAAGGAGGCGCTGGACGGGCTGGAGGATGGCGAGCTTTACCTGCAGGTATCGGCCTCCGAAAGTTTCGCCTTCGATGACGGCCGCCTGAAGGCCGCAAGCTTCGACCAGGCGCGCGGCTTCGGCCTGCGCGGCATCGCTGGCGACGTGAGCGCCTATGCCCATGCCAACGAGATTTCCGAAGGCGCCATCCGCCGCGCCGCCGAAACCGTCGCCGTGGTGAAGGCGGGCCATGGCGGAATCGCCCCGGCACAGCCGCCGCGCGGCACGAACCGCAGGCTCTATACCGATGCCGACCCGCTTTCCGCCGTGCCCTTTGCCGACAAGGTGGCGCTGCTGGAACGGATCGACGCCGCCGCGCGGGCGCGCGACCCGCGGGTCGCGCAGGTGACGGCCAATCTCGCCGCCAGCTGGAATGTGGTGGAGATCATCCGCGCCGATGGCGTGCGGGTGCGCGATGTGCGCCCGCTGGTGCGGCTGAACGTGGGCATCGTGGCGGAGAGTAATGGGCGGCGCGAATCGGGCAGCTGGGGGTTTGGCGGGCGCACGCTCTATGACGGCCTGTTCGACGAGGCGGCCTGGCAGCGCGCGATCGACATGGCGCTGGCGCAGGCGCTGGTGAACCTGGAGTCCGTGCCCGCGCCCGCCGGCGAAATGCCCGTGGTGCTGGGGCCGGGCTGGCCCGGGATCCTGCTGCACGAGGCCGTCGGCCACGGGCTGGAAGGCGATTTCAACCGCAAGGGCACGTCGGCCTTTTCCGGCCGCGTGGGCGAGCGGGTCGCGGCGCCCGGTGTCACGGTGATCGACGACGGCAGCATCGCCGGGCGGCGCGGTTCCCTGAGCGTCGATGACGAGGGCACGCCGACGGAGCGCACTGTCCTGATCGAGGATGGCTATCTGAAGGGCTATATGCAGGACCGGATGAACGCCCGGCTGATGGGCGTTGCGCCCACCGGCAATGGCCGGCGCGAGAGCTTCTGCCATGCCCCCATGCCGCGCATGACCAACACCTTCATGGCGGCCGGCAGCGAGGATCCGGGCGAAATCCTGGCGCGCGTGAAGAACGGCATCTACGCCCGGAGCTTCGGCGGCGGGCAGGTGGATATCGTTTCGGGCAAGTTCGTGTTCAGCTGCACCGAAGCCTATCGCATCGAGAATGGCCGGCTGGGCGCGCCGGTGAAGGGCGCGACCCTGATCGGCAATGGCCCGGAGGTGATGCGCCGGATCGTCGCCATCGGCAACGACCTGGAACTGGACGAGGGCATCGGCACCTGCGGCAAGGGGGGCCAATCGGTTCCGGCAGGCGTCGGCCAGCCGACCCTGCTGGTCGAGGGGCTGACCATCGGCGGCACGGGCTGAGCGATGCGCACCCCCATGGAGGCAGCATGACGGACGCGCTTGTCGAGATCGCGGTGGTCAATGACCCGGCGCTGGCGGAGATCCTGAAGGGGCGCCTCCGGTCCGAGGGGCTGGATGCCCGGCTGTTCGATGCCGGCTTTTCGGGGCTTCTGGGTGGCGCCTTTCCCGGCATCCGGCTGATGGTGCCGGCAGCCGATGCGGACACAGCCCGCACCCTGCTCGATCTGCCCTGAATTTGGGCACGAGTAACCGGCGGCGAATTTCCCTGAGTAAAATTTAGGCAGATATTTGCCTGTTTCTGCTGCGCTGCAGCGGGAATTGCGGTTGGCACGCTTTCTGCATGGCTTCCTCATGTCCGTCCGTCCGATCGGGGCGCGGCGGTTGCAGCCAAGAGGGGATGCCAGACGTGAAGCTGATTGTCGCCGTCATCAAACCCTTCAAGCTCGACGATGTGCGCGAAGCGCTGTCGGCGCTTGGCGTGGAGGGCATGACCATAACCGAGGTGAAGGGCTATGGCCGACAGAAGGGCCAGACCGAAATTTACCGGGGCGCGGAATATTCCACCAACATGGTGCCGAAGGTGAAGGTGGAGGTGGCTGTCACCTCCGCACTTGCCCAGCGCGCGGTGGAAGCGATCCAGCAGGCCGCGCACACCGGCTCCATCGGTGATGGAAAGATCTTCATTTTCGACATGTCCGGCGCGGTGAGGATCCGCACCGGCGAAACCAACGAAACCGCTCTGTGATGCGGCTGTCAGGAGGGTCTATGATGAAACTGGACAGACTTGCCTGGGGAGCGGGACTGGCCGGCCTTGTGCTGGCGGCGCCCGCTTTCGCCCAGGAAGCCGCGGCCGTCGCCGCAGATGCGGCCGCCGTCGTGCCGGCTGCCGAAGCCGTGCCCGTGCCCGACCCCGTGCCCGACAAGGGCGATACCGCCTGGATGATGGTCTCCACCGTCCTGGTGCTGATGATGATCGTGCCGGGCCTTGCGCTTTTCTATGGCGGCCTCGTGCGCACCAAGAACATGGCCTCGGTGCTGACGCAGGTGCTGAGCGTCGCGGCGCTGGCGATGCTGATGTGGGTCATGTTCGGTTACGGCCTCGCCTTCGGGGGCGACGCCAACCAGATCATCTCCTCCGGCAAATATTTCCTGTCGGGCGTGACGGCTGACAGCACGGCCGTCACCTTCTCGGAAGGCGTGGTCATCCCCGAGTTCGTGTTCATCGCCTTCCAGATGACCTTCTCGGCCATCACCATCGCGCTGGTGGTCGGCGGCCTTGTCGAGCGGATGAAATTCTCGGCGCTGATGGTCTTCGCCGCCGTCTGGCTGACGATCGTCTATTACCCCATCGCCCACATGGTCTGGTACGAAGGCGCTGACGAAGCGACCACCGGCCTGATCTTCGGCTGGGGCGCGCTGGACTTCGCCGGCGGCACGGTCGTCCACATCAACGCCGGTATCGCAGCCCTGGTCGGCGCGCTGATGCTGGGCAAGCGCATCGGCTACCAGAAGGAACTGATGGCCCCGCACTCGCTCACCATGACCCTGATCGGCACGGGCCTGCTGTGGGTGGGCTGGTTCGGGTTCAACGCCGGCTCGGCTCTGGAAGCCAATGGCTCGGCCGCGCTTGCCTTCATCAACACCTTCACCGCAACCGCTGCCGGCGTACTCTTCTGGATGCTGACGGAAAAGCTGCTCGGCCACTCCGGCTCGCTCCTCGGGGCCTGCTCGGGCGCCATTGCCGGCCTCGTCGCCGTGACGCCCGCCGCCGGCAACTCCGGCCCGTTCGGCGCCATCCTGGTCGGCGCGGTTGGTGCGATGCTCGCCTGCATCTTCGTCATGAAGGTGAAACCGAAACTCGGCATTGACGACTCGCTTGACGTGTTCGGCATCCACGGCGTTGCCGGGATCGTCGGATCGGTGGGCACCGCTGTAACCATGCTGCCCGCCCTGGGTGGCCCCGGAGCCATCGACTACGCCCTCGGCGCCCAGCTGTGGATCCAGGTGAAGTCGGTGATCGTTGCCATCGTCTGGTCGGGTGTGGGCGCCTTCATCGCCTTCTCCATCGCCAGGATGCTGACCGGCCTGCGGGTTTCGCCCGATGTGGAACGGGGCGGCCTCGACCTCGGCGAACATGGCGAGCGGGCCTACAACTACTGATCGAATTCAGACTTCCTCCCCAAGGAACCAACCTCCCCCGGCAGGGCAACCTGCCGGGGGCTTTTTTTATCCTCTCAGCGCGACGTCCCGCACGAAAAACGCCCATGGCCGGGCGGGTCCATGGGCGTTTTCATGCGTGCAGCCTGCCCGCGCTCAGCGCGGGCGTTCAATCCTGCCCGCGCTCAGCGCGGATGTTTCATGTGGCCCGCGCTCAGCGCGGATGTTTCATGTGGCCCGCGCTCAGCGCGGGCGGGGCAGGTTGGGGCCGAAGGGGCGCGATGGGCCGGGCGGCCGGCTGCCGCGCGGCATCTGCGCCTGATAGGCAACGAGGCAATGCTCGCCGCAATAGGGGAAGCCCGGGTTCACCGGCTTGCCGCAGAAATGGAAATCCGGCTCGTCCGGGTGACCGATGGGCCATTTGCAGATGCGATCGTTGAGATCGAGCAGCGAGATCTTGCCGCCCTTGGCGCGGCCGGTCCTGGCGCGGCTGGAGCGGGGAATGGCCCCTGGCAGTTCCGGAATATCCGCATGCCCGGGCTCGACCCTGGCCGCCCGCGCGACGGGCGGTGCGGTTTCGACCGGCCGCTTCACGGCTGCCTTCTCTGTTGCAGCGACTTTTGCAACGACGGTTTCCGGGCTGGTTTCGCGCGTGGCAGGCGCATGGCCGGCTTCAGCAGTGTCGGCCTTTGAGGCCGGAGCGGCCCCGCCTGTCTTGCCGGTCGCTTTCGCGCTCGTCGTCGCCTTTCCGGCGGGGGTGTCCGTGCCCGGGGCATCGGCCTTGCCGGCTTGCGCGGCGGGGGCCTGTGGCTCGGCCTCAGGACCCGCGGCCTTTTCCGTCGCCGGTTTTGCCGTGCGGCTGCGCGCGGGCTTTGCCGCGCCCTTCTGGTCGCCGGTTTTCAGCGGCGAGGGGCGCGAGGCCAGCCCGAGGCGGTGCGCCTTGCCGATGACGGCATTGCGCGACAGCCCGTCACCGAGCAGTTCCGCGATCTGGCTCGCCGAGCGGCCTTCTTCCCAATATTGCTTCAGCAGCGCGATGCGCTCGTCCGTCCATGCCATGAGGCCGTTTTCCGTTCCTGTTCCTGTGCGGAGCCGGCTGGATGCTTGCGAGGCGCGGGCCAGCCGTATAGGGCTGGGCCGTGAACACCAAAGCAACGTCCGCCGATACTCCTGCCGCCCCTGCCGGCCAGGCCATGGCGCCGGGGATGCCCGTGCATCCGGAACCCGGCGTTCCGATGATCCAGGGCCTGAACTGGCTGGGGATACGCACCCTCTATCTGAAGGAAGTGCGCCGTTTCTTCAAGGTGCAGATGCAGACCGTGTGGGCGCCGGCCATCACCACGCTCATGTTTCTGGCCATTTTCACCCTGGCGCTGGGCCAGCAGCGGGGCGAGGTGCTGGGCCTGCCCTTTTCCACTTTCCTCGCGCCCGGCCTCATCATCATGGGCATGGTGCAGAACAGCTTCGCCAACTCCATGTCGTCGCTCATCATCGGCAAGGTGCAGGGCACCATCATCGATGTGCTGATGCCGCCGCTGTCGAATGGCGAGCTTCTGTTCTGTTATGTCGCGGGCGCGGTCACGCGGGCCTGGGCCGTCGGCCTCGCCATCTGGGGCGCGATGCTGCTGTGGCCGGGCGTCGATGTCTCGATCGCCAGCCCGCTGCTTGTCTTCTTCTTCGGCACGGCCGGGGCCGCCATGCTGGCGCTGCTGGGCGTGCTGACCGGAATCTGGGCCGACAAGTTCGACCATGGCGCCGCCGTCACCAACTTCCTCGTCCAGCCACTGACGCTGCTGTCGGGCACATTCTACGCTATCGAGCGGCTGCCCGAGGCGATGCAGGCGATCAGCCTCGCCAACCCCTTCTTCTACATGATCGACGGCTTTCGCGCCGGATTCATCGGTGTTTCCGAAGCGCCGCCGCTGACCGGGGCGATCATCGTGGGCGGGCTGTGCCTGCTGCTGTGGGCTGCGGCATATCTGCTCCTGAAATCAGGGTGGAAATTGCGGGCCTGAGCCGCTATTTGGATCACTTCAGGAGAGGCGGCCGGACGCGCCGCCTTTTTTCGTTGTGGCGACCCGAAGCGAAGAGGTTCACATGGCCATTTCCCCGCTCATGCCTGTCTATCCCCGGTGCGAGGTTGCGCCGGTGCGAGGCGAGGGCTGCTATCTCTATGATGCGGCCGGCAAGGAATGGCTGGATTTCGCCAGCGGCATCGCGGTGAACCTGCTGGGCCATGGCCACCCCCACCTGACGGCGGCGATCCAGAAGCAGGCCGCCACCCTCATGCATGTCTCGAACCTCTATGGTTCGCCGCAGCAGCAGTCGGTGGCGGAACGGCTGGTGGCGCTGACTTTTGCGGATACTGTCTTCTTCACCAATTCCGGCGCGGAGGCGGCGGAATGCGCGGTGAAGACGGCGCGCGCCTATCATTACGCCACGGGCAATCCGCAGAAATACCGGCTGATCACCTTTTCCAATGCCTTTCACGGCCGCACGCTGGCGACGATTTCCGCCACCGATCAGGAAAAGCTGCGCAAGGGCTTCGAGCCGCTGCCGGACTGGTTTCACGTGGTGCCCTTCGACGATCTGGCGGCGGCGGAAGCCGCGATCGACGACAGTGTCGCCGGCTTCCTTGTCGAGCCGATCCAGGGCGAGGGCGGGGTGCGCCCGGCATCGGCGGCCTTCCTGAAGGGCCTGCGCGACCTTGCCGACAGGCACGGCCTGATGCTGGTGCTGGACGAGGTGCAGTGCGGCGTCTCCCGCACCGGCACGCTGTTCGCCCACGAACAATATGGCGTGACGCCCGACATCATGGCGATCGCCAAGGGCATTGGCGGCGGTTTCCCCGTGGGCGCCTGCCTCGCCACCGAGAAGGCCGCCACCGGCATGGTGGCCGGAACCCATGGATCGACCTATGGCGGCAACCCGCTGGCCATGGCGGCGGTGAACGCCGTGCTGGACGTGGCGGCGACCCCCGAATTCCTGGCGCAGGTGCGCGAGAAGGGCGATCGGCTGCGCGCGGCGCTTGAGCAGATGATCCCGAACCACGCCCTGTTCGACCATGTGCGCGGCATGGGGCTGATGCTGGGCCTGAAGCTCAATGGCGACAGCCGCGCCTTTGTTTCGCTGGCGCGCAAGTTCGGCCTGCTGCTGGTGGCCGCCGGGGACAATGTGGTCCGCATCCTGCCGCCGCTGGTGATCGAGGAGCATCACATCCGCGAATGCGTGGAGAAGCTTTCGGCGACCGCTGCCGCCTTTGACGACCGGGAGGCGGCATGATGGCGGGCCTGCGCCATGTCCTGAACCTGTCGGACCTCGGGCCGGGCGGGCTGCGCCGCGTGCTGGATCATGCGAAGGCGCGCAAGGCCGCCCGCCGGGGCCTGCCCCATGGCGCGCCCGACAGCGACGCCCCGCTTGCCGGCCATGTGCTGGCCAGCGTGTTCGAGAAGCCGAGCACCCGCACCCGCATTTCCTTCGAGATCGCCATGCGCCAGCTGGGCGGTTCGGCGCTGACCCTTGCCGCCGGCGACATGCAGCTTGGCCGGGGTGAGACGGTGGCCGACACGGCGCGCGTGATGTCCGGCTTTGTCGATGCCGTGATGATCCGCGCCAACAGCCATGCCGATGTCGAGGCCTTTGCCCGCAACGCCGCCGTGCCGTTGGTGAACGGCCTGACGGACATGTCCCACCCGTGCCAGATCGCCGCCGACCTGATGACGGTGGAGGAGCGCCTTGGCCGAGGTGTCGAGGGCATGGTCTGGGCCTGGGTGGGGGATGGCAACAATGTGTGCAATTCCACCATCGAGGCAGCCGGGCTTCTGGGTTTCACGCTCAGGATCGCCTGCCCGCGCGGCCATGAGCCGGACGAGGGTTTCGTGGCTGCCGCCAGGGCGCGCGGCGCGGACATCCGCATCGGCCATTCGCCCGAGGAGGCAGTGGCCGGCGCCGATGTGGTGGTGACGGACACCTGGGTCTCGATGGGCCAGGCCGACAATGACGAGCGCCGCCGCGCCTTCGAGCCCTTCCAGGTGGACCCGATGCTGATGGCGCAGGCGTCTGCCGGCGCGATCTTCCTGCACTGCCTGCCCGCCCACCGCGGCGAGGAAGTGACCGACAGCGTGATCGATGGCCCGCAATCGGCCGTGTGGGACGAGGCCGCCAACCGTGTGCATGCGCAGAAGGCGCTGCTGCTCTGGGCGCTGGGGAAGCTCGACTGATGACTGATACGCCCGCCCCGACCCCGATTCCTGCGCCCCCCCGCGACGGCGACCGGCTGCTGGGTTTCACCATCCCCGAGCGCAACGCGCGCGGCCGGATCGTGCGGCTGGATTCCGTTCTGGATGACATTCTCTCGGCCCATGCCTACCCTGAGCCGGTGGCGCGCCTGCTGGCCGAGGCGCTGGTGCTGGCGGCCCTGCTTGGCAATCTCTTCCGCCCGGATGACGGCCAGCTGACCTTGCAGGCGCGCGGCGAAGCGGGGCCGGTGAGCCTGATGGTTGCCGATTACCGGCTGGGCGAACTGCGCGGCTATGCCGCCCAGGATCTCGACCGCCGTTTCGAGGCGTCCGACACGCTGAAGGGCCTGTTCGGCGAAGGCTATCTGGCGATCACCATGGAGCAGACGGCTTCGGCTGAACGTTACCAGGGCATTGTGGAACTGGGCGGCGAGACGCTTGAGGAAGCGGCCCAGGGCTATTTCACCAATTCAGAGCAGTTGCCGACACTGGTGCGGCTTGTCGCCGGGCGCGGGGCCGATGGCCGCTGGCTGGCCGGGGGCATGGTGCTGCAGTTTCTGCCGCGTGGCGAGGAAGGGCAGGCGCGTCTCGATGTCGAGGCAGGCCATGAGGACTGGGCGCATGTCGCGGCGCTTGGCGGCACGCTTGGCGGCGACGAACTGCTCGACCCGGCGCTGCCGCTGGAAACCTTGCTGTGGCGGCTTTTCCACGAGGAAGCCGAGGTGCGCGTGCTGCCCGCCGAGACCCTGCGCCGCGGCTGCCGCTGTTCGGTGGAGCATATCCGGGGCGTGCTGCAGCAGTTCCCCGAGGCCGAGCGGCGCGAGATGCGCAACGCCGATGGCGTGATCGCGGTGGATTGCGAATTCTGTTCGCGCCAGTTCCTGATGGACGTCTGAGCCTCCGACCTTTGCCGGGCGCCGGTCAGTGCCGGCCATCTAATCCGGAAAAATCGGATGCTTTGCAGATGTTGACAGGAATTGGCCGTTATTCGGCGCTATGATGACCCTTATGCGACCCCATGCGCCCATCTTCGCGGCGTTGCTGATGCTGCCGCTGGCAGCCGATGCAGCGGCCACGGGAACCGCCTTTCCGCGGCTGAAGCCGCTTGCCGATTTCCGCCCCGGCGCATGGGACATGCGCGCCGATGGCGGCGAACCGCGCACGCTGTGCCTGCGGGATCCCGGCGCCCTGCTGACGGGCGGCCGTCCTGCCTCGGGCTGCACCATGACGGTCCTTTCCGACGGCGTCGAGGATGCCGCCCTTTCCTACAGCTGCCGGAGCGGCCGGACTGGCCGGACGGACCTGCGCCGCACTGCATCGGGCCTTTATGACAGCCGGGTGCAGGGGGTGGACGGAAAGCTGCCCTTCGCTGCCCGGATGGAGTGGCGGCGCACCGGAGATTGCTAGCTTTTCTGCCGCAGCAACCAGCCTATGCTGGCTGCCATGGAATGGGATGCTGATATCGAGGAGCTCAGGCGGCGCCAGGCGCTGGCCCGGGCCATGGGCGGGCCTGAAAAGCTGAAGCGGCAGGCAGACGCCGGGCGCATGAATGTGCGGGCGCGGATTGCGGCGGTGGCCGATTCGGGCAGTTTCCGCGAGATCGGCGAGCTTTCGGGCTTTTCTACCTACGGGCCGGACGGGGAGCTGCAATCGCTGCTGCCGGCCAATTTCCTGTTCGGCCGCGCCGAAGTGGACGGGCGCCCGGTGGTGCTGACAGCCGATGACTTCACCGTGCGCGGCGGGGCGGCGGATGCCTCTCTGCATCGCAAGCTGCTGGAAGCCGAGCGGCTGGCCGCCGAATATCGCATGCCGCTCATCCGCATGATCGAGGGCACCGGTGGCGGCGGATCCGTCCGCACGCTGGAGGAATCGGGCTATACCTATATCCCCGAAATTCCCGGCTGGGACGCGATGGTCGCCAACATGAGCGCGGTGCCGGTGGTGGCGCTGGGGCTGGGGCCGGTGGCGGGCCTTGGCGCGGGCCGCATGGTGATGGCCCATTACAGCCTGCTGGTCGAAGGCCTGTCGCAGATGTTCGTGGCCGGCCCGCCCGTGGTTGCCGCTGCCGGCGAGGTGCGCACCAAGGAAGAGCTGGGCGGCGCTCATATCCATGCCCGCAACGGCGCCGTCGATGACCGGGTGGCAAGCGAGGCCGAAGCCTTCGACCGGCTGAAGCGCTTCCTTTCCTACCTGCCATCGAGCGTGGACGAACTGCCCGCCCGGCAGGCATCGCGTGACCCGGCGGGCCGCCGGGAAGCCTGGCTGAACGGCGCGGTGCCGCGCGACTCGCGCCGCCTTTATCCCATCCGCCCCATTGTCGAGGCGATCATGGACAAGGGCAGCTGGTTCGAGATCGGCCGCGAATGGGGGCTTGGCGCGGTGACGGGGCTGGCGCGGCTGGATGGCCATGCCGTGGCCGTCATCGCCTCCAACCCGGAAGCGCTGGGCGGGCTGTGGACGGCGGCGACCGCGCGCAAGGTCGAGCGGATGGTGGACCTGGCAGATACATTCCACCTGCCGGTGGTGCATCTGGTGGACAACCCCGGCTTCCTGATCGGCCGCCGCGCCGAAGACGAGGCGACCATCCGCTGGGGAAGCCGGGCGCTGGCCGCCATCTATCAGGCCAGCGTGCCATGGGCCTCGGTGATCCTGCGCAAGGCCTATGGCATGGCGGGTTCGGCCCATGCACCGGCCGACCGTTTCCGCTGGCGCATGGCCTGGCCAAGCGGGGACTGGGGCAGCCTGCCGATTTCCGGCGGGCTGGAAGCGGCCTATCGTTCGGAGCTGGAGGCATCGGACGATCCGGCGGCGAAGCTTGCCGAGATCCGCGCCCGGCTGGAGCGGGTGCGCAGCCCCTTCCGCACGGCGGAGAAATTCGGCGTGGAGGCGATCATCGCGCCCGAGGACACGCGGGCCGAGCTGTGCCAGTTCGCCGCCATGGCGCAGCGGGCGCTGAAGCCGGGCCGGAAGGGACGCGGCCTTCGGCCGTAAGGCCGTGCGCTGACTGGCCCTGAGGCCGACCTTTGACCATCGGCCCTTCTGATCCTGGCGCATCGGGGCTATGCTGCCGGGCGGAGGTGGAGGATGGACGAACGTCGCTTTACCGAAAAGGATCGCTGGGCCGAGGTGGACCACGGGATGGCGCTGCACCTGCTGCCCGCCGACCCCGTGCTGGACGATGTGCGCGCGGCCTGCAGGCGCGCCGGCCTGCCGCCGATCGAGGTTTCGGCGCTGACAGGGGCCTTGCTCGGGCTTCTTTGCAACCTTGTGGGGGCCCGCCACATCCTCGAGATCGGCACGCTGGGGGGCTATTCGGCCATCTGCATGGCCCGCGCGCTGAAGCCGGGCGGCCGGCTGGTGACGCTGGAGGCCGATCCGCGCCATGCCGATGTGGCGCGCGCAAATTTCGCCCGCGCCGAACTGACAAGGCAGATCGACATGCGCGTTGGCCCGGCGCTCGACCTGCTGCCGGGGCTGGTGGACGAGGGCCATGCCTTCGACCTGGTGTTCATCGACGCGGACAAGGAAAACAGCGCTGCCTATGCCGACTGGGCGGCAACCCTGACCCGCCCGGGCGGCCTCGTGGTGATCGACAATGTGGTGCGCGAGGGCCGCATCCTGCACGAAACCAGCGATGACCCCGCCCTGGCCGGTATCCGCAGCCTCTATGCCGCGATGCGCATGGACCGCCGGTTCGAGGCGGTCGCATTCCAGACCGTGGGGGGCAAGGGCTGGGACGGGCTGATGATCTGCCGCCGGCTTTAGGCGCTTCGCGACGCGTCCACGCCGTCTGCGGGCTTGCGCGACGGGTGCGTCAGGGTAAGCAGGATGGATGCTGCATCTGATCGTCGCCAACCGCCGCTATTCCAGCTGGTCCTTGCGTGGCTGGCTGGCCGCGCGCCATTCGGGCCTGCCGTTCACGGAAACCTGGGTCGATCTCTACGCGCCTGACTGGCAGGCCCGGCGCGCACGCCCCGACATCGCCGTTTCCGGCGGCAAGGTGCCCGTGCTGTGGGATTCGGGCGAATCACCCGCGCCGGACCCTGACCCTGCCCGCGACATCGCGCTGTGGAACGCCATCGCCATCATCGACTGGTTCGACCGCGCCAGCGGTGGCACGCGCTTCTGGCCGGCGGACCCGCGTGCGCGGGCCTTTGCCCTTTCGGCTGCAGTCGAGATGCAGGCGGGCTTCATGGCGCTGCGCAAGGCCTGCCCGATGAACGTGATGCGCCATTATCCGGGCTGGCAGCTGCCCGAGGATGCCGCAGCCGATGCCGGGCGGGTCGACGCCCTGTGGCGCCATGGCCTCGATGCCTTTGGCGGGCCATGGCTGGCCGGGGCTGACTGGGGTGCGGCCGACATTCTGTTCGCCCCCGTCGCCAGCCGCTTCACCACCTATGATGTGGCGCTCAGCCCCGAGGCCGAGGCCTATCGTGCCCGGGCCATGGCGCAGCCGCTGGTGGCCGAATGGGTGGCGGCTGCCGCCACCGAAACCCGGCTGCAACCTGCTTATGAGTATTGAGATGACGATCCTGCCCGATCCGCTTCCCATGGCCTGCGACCTCGTGCGCTGCCGGTCCGTCACGCCCGCCGATGCCGGCGCCATGGACCTTCTTGGCCGGGCGCTGGAGGGGCTGGGCTTCACCGTCACGCGCCTGACCTTCGGGTCCGAGCCGGACGGGCCGGTCGAGAATCTGTTCGCGACGATCGGCGACAGCGGGCCGCACTTCGCCTTTGCCGGCCATACCGACGTGGTGCCCGAGGGTAGCGGCTGGAGCGTCGACCCCTATGCCGGCACGGTGGAAAACGGCCTGCTGGTGGGCCGGGGCGCCGCCGACATGAAGGGCGCGATCGCCGCCATGGTCTCGGCGGCGGCCGCCCATGTTGCGCGCAGGAAGCCGGGAGGGCCGGGGCGGCTTTCCTTCATCATCACCGGCGACGAGGAAGGCCCGGCCACCTTCGGCACGGACCGGATCCTCGACTGGATGGACGCGCGCGGCATCCGCCCCGACATGTGCCTGGTGGGCGAGCCGACCTCGATGCGCGAACTGGGCGACGTGATGAAGGTGGGCCGGCGCGGCAGCCTGAACGCCTGGATCACCGTGAATGGCGCGCAGGGCCATGTCGCCTATCCGGACAGGGCGGACAACCCCGTTCGGCGGCTGGTGCCGCTGCTGGCAGAGCTTCAGGCCCGCGTGCTTGACAGCGGCAGCGACTGGTTCTCGCCCTCCAACCTCGAGATCGTCGATCTGGAAGTGGGCAACCCGGCCACCAACGTCATTCCGGCGCGCGCTTCGGCGCGGCTCAACATCCGCTTCAACGACCGCCACCGGGGCGCGGAACTGGCCGGCTGGATCGAGGAGGTGGTGGCCTGCCATGCGCCATCCTCCGAGGTGAAGATCCGCATTTCGGGCGAATCCTTCCTGACCGAGCCGGGCCTGCTTTCGGGGCTGGTGGGCGATGCCGTCGAAGCGGAAACCGGGCGTCGGCCCGAGCTTTCCACCAGCGGCGGCACTTCGGACGCGCGCTTCATCCGCCGCATGTGCCCGGTGATCGAGTTCGGCCTGCCGGGCCAGTCGATGCACAAGGTGGACGAGCAGGTGCGCGTGGAAGACATCCGCACCCTTGCCCGCATCTATGACGGCGTGCTGCGCCGCGCCCTGGCGGCCTGAGGGCTGCCGGCCGTGATCTGCCGGCCATGATACGCCAGCCATGA
>CAYMZC010000024.1:21623-23564 GCA_964394815.1 uncultured Sandaracinobacter sp.
TGGCGGCCTGAGGGCTGCCGGCCGTGATCTGCCGGCCATGATACGCCAGCCATGAGCGCGGAGGAACGGCAGGCGGGCGATGCGCCGGCCTCGCCCTTTGCCGTGCCCGTATACCGGGCGATCTGGTCGGCGAACCTTCTGTCCCAGTTCGGCGGGCTGATCCAGTCCGTCGGGGCGGCCTGGCTGATGACGGAGCTGACGCGCTCGCCCGGCATGGTGGCGCTGGTGCAATCCTCCGTCACCTTGCCGCTGATGCTGTTTTCGCTGGTCGCGGGCGCGCTTGCCGACAATTTCGACCGCCGCCGGGTGATGCTGGTGGCGCAGATTTTCATGTTCGCGCTTTCGGCGCTGCTGGCCGGCCTTGCCTATGCCGGGCTTCTCACGCCCTGGCTGCTGCTTGGCTTCACCTTTCTCATCGGTGTCGGCGTGACGCTCAATGCGCCGGCCTGGCAGGCGACGGTCGGGGAAATCGTGCCGCGCCCCCTGCTGCCGCGCGCGGTCGCCTACAACAGCATGGGCTTCAACCTGGCGCGCAGCCTTGGCCCGGCGTTTGGCGGGCTGCTGGTGGCGGCGGCGGGGGCCTTTGCCGCCTTTCTCGTGAACGCGATCAGCTATGCCGGCATTATCACCGTGCTGCTGCGCTGGAAGCGGCCGGAAACGCCGCGCACCCTGCCGCCCGAGCCCGTGGGCGAGGCGATGGCCGCCGGCCTGCGCTATGTGATCATGTCGCCCGACGTCTTGCGGGTGCTGTTCCGGGCCTTTCTGTTCGGGCTGACGGCGAGCGCCCTTTCGGCCCTGATGCCGCTGATCGCGCGCGATCTGCTGGGCGGCGGCGCCAATGTGTTCGGCCTGCTGATGGGCGCCTTCGGCGTGGGCGCTGTCAGCGGTGCGCTGGTCGTGGGGCGTTTGCGGCAGCGCCTGTCATCCGAAGGGCTGGTGCGCTGGGCGACGCTGGCGCTGGCGGCCGGCACGGCGCTTGCCGGCGCCACGGGCTTTCTGCCGCTCACCCTTGTGGCGGCGATGCTGGCGGGTGGCGGCTGGGTGCTGGCGCTGTCCACCTTCAACGTGACGGTGCAGATGGCTGTGCCGCGCTGGGTGGTGGGCCGCGCGCTGGCGCTCTACCAGACGGCGGCCTTCGGCGCGATGGCCGCGGGAAGCTGGCTGTTCGGCGAGCTGGCAGGCGCAACCAGCCTGCAGCTGGCGCTTTTCATTGCCGGCGCGCTCCAGGCCCTGCTGCTGGCGGCGGCATGGCGTTTTCCGATGCCCGCGGTTGCCGATCTCGATCTCGATCCGCTTGCCCGCTGGCAGGAACCGGACGTGGCGGTTCCGGTCGACCGGATGGCGGGGCCGCTGCTCATCAGCATCGAATATCGCATCGCGGCGGACAATGTGCCCGCCTTCCTTGAAGCGATGCGCGACCGGCGGCGCATCCGCATCCGCGACGGCGCACGGGACTGGCGGCTGCTGCGCGACCTGGGCGACCCCGCGCTCTGGATAGAGCGCTACGAGGTGGCGACCTGGATCGACTATGTGCGCCACCATGCCAGGCGCACGCGGGCCGATGCGCCCAGCGCCGAGCGGGTCATGGCGCTGCACGAAGGGCCTGAGCGGCCCCGCGTGCGGCGCGAACTGGCCGGCCGGCCGGGGCTTCCGGCCGCCGTGCCACCGCTTGGCGGCAGTGACAGCACGACGGCCGGTCTCTGAAGCCGCTGGCCCGGCAGGATTTCAGGACGGCAGGATCTCAGGCCGCCGCTTCAGCCTTTGCATCCGCGAGGATCGAATCCGAGATCTTCTCCGCGATCATGATGGTGGGCGCATTGGTGTTGCCGCTGACAAGGCGCGGCATCACCGAGGCATCGACGACGCGCAGGCCTGAAAGCCCGTGCACCCGCCCCTGCGGATCGACCACGGCGCCCGTATCCGAGGCCTGGCCCATGCGAC
>CAYMZC010000025.1:0-12800 GCA_964394815.1 uncultured Sandaracinobacter sp.
CGCCGGCACCAGCTTCTCGCGCAGGGCGAGGGCGGTCTTCTCGCCCACCGGCACCACCACGGGCAGCGCCATGCAGCGCTCCCCGGCGGAGCCGAAGGCGGCGCCCGTCAGGTCGTTCACCACCTGGTCGAGGTCGGCGTCGGGCATCACGATGCCATGGTTCTTGGCGCCGCCCATGGCCTGCACCCGCTTTCCGGCGGCAACGCCGCGCGAATAGACATAATGGGCAATGTCCGAGCTTCCCACGAAGCTCACGGCGGCAATGTCCGGATGGTCGAGGATGGCGTCCACCATTTCCTTGTCGCCATGCACCACCTGCAGGATGCCGGCCGGTGCGCCGGCTTCCAGCATCAGTTCGGCCAGCCGCATCGGCACGCCCGGGTCGCGCTCCGAAGGCTTCAGGATGAAGGCGTTGCCGCAGGCGATCGCCACGCCGAACATCCACATCGGGATCATCGCCGGGAAGTTGAAGGGCGTGATGCCGGCCCCGATGCCCAGCGGCACGCGCATCGACAGCACGTCGATCCCCGGCCCGGCGCCCGGCGTATGCTCGCCCTTCAGCAGGTGCGGAATGCCGCAGGCAAACTCGATCACCTCCAGCCCGCGCTGGATGTCGCCCTTCGAATCGGCGATCACCTTGCCATGTTCGGCGGAAAGCAGATGCGCCAGTTCCTCCATATTGGCTTCGACCAGACGCTTGAACTCGAACATCACCCGCGCCCGGCGCTGCGGGTTGGTGGCGGCCCAGCCCGGCTGTGCGGCGCGCGCCGCAGCCACGGCCCGCTCCAGAACAGCGGCATCGCCCAGCCCCACGCGGGCCTGCACCGTGCCCTGGTTGGGGTCATACACATCGCCATGGCGGGCAGCCGCCGGCTGCGGCGCACCATCGGCCAGGAAATGCCGGATCACGCGGATCGCGCCATCGGCCCCGTCTTGTCCGGCCCCGGCTTGTCCGGCCCCAGCTTGTCCGGCCCCAGCTTGTCCGGCGTTGTCTTGTCCGGCCATTGTTCATCTCTCCCAAATATCGGTCATCTGCTCCATGACGCCTCGGAGGCGCGCATGCAATTGCCCTGTTTTGCAAGGTCTGCTTGCAAAAATGCAGCCACCGCCCGATGACCTCCAGATGACCGCACTGCTCAACTGGGACGACCTGCGCATCTTTCTCGCCGTCGCCCGTGCGCCCACCATGGCTGCGGCCGCCGCCCGCCTCAGGATCGATGCCTCCACGGTCGGCCGCCGCATGGCTCGCCTGTCAGCCACGCTCGATGCCGATCTCTTCGAACATGGCCCGGCCGGCCACGTCCTCACCGATCAGGGCCGCAGGCTCCTCGCCCATGCCGAAGCCGCCGAACAGGCCACCGCCGCCGCCCGCGCCGACCTGTCGGGCGAGCGCGGCCTGCTTGCCGGCACTATCCGCGTCAGCCTGCCCGAGGGGCTGGCCAGCTGGATCGTCGCCCGGCACCTCGCGGGGTTCCACGTGGAACATCCGGCCATCCGGGTCGAACTGGTCGTCACCAACGGCTTCCTCAACCCCTCCCGGCGCGAAGCCGACATCGCCATCATGCTGGCCCGCCCGGCGCGCGGCCCCCTCCTCACCCGCAAGCTCACCGATTACCGGCTCAACCTTTACGCCGCACAGGCCTATCTCGACCGGCGCGGCCGCCCCGAAACCCCGGACGGTCTCGAGGGCCACACGCTCATCGGCTATGTCCCCGATTTCATCTACGCCGACGAGCTCCGCTACCTCGACGAAGTCGCCCCCGGCCTCGAGCCCTCGCTCGTCAGCTCCAGCATCAACGTCCAGCACGCGCTGACCCGCGCCGGCGCCGGGCTGTGCATCCTGCCCGGCTTCATCGGCGAACAGGATCCGGCCCTCGTCCGCCTGCTCGATGGGCAGGTCGCGATCACGCGCAGCTTCTGGCTTGTCACCCACCGCGATGCCCGCCCGCTGGCCCGAATCGCCGCCTTCATCACCTGGCTCGACAGCCGCCTCGCCAGCGAAAAGGCCATCATCACCGGCCAGCCCTGAAAGCGCGCGAACAGCGCCCCGGGTGGACAGGCCCGGCCCGCTCATCCACTCTCGGGCCGGAAGGGAGACACCATGGCACAACCGCTGAAGGTCGGCGTCATCAGCGCCAACTGGGGGATGGCAGCCCATCTGCCCGCCTGGCACGCGATCGAAGGCGTCGAGGTCGCCGCCGTCTGCACATCGCGCCGCGAAACTGCCGAGGCCGCAGCAGCCCGCCATGGCATCGCCCGCGCCTACTGGGATCACCGCGCCATGGCGGAAGACCCGGACCTCGATATCATCGACGTCGGCACCCGCCCCGATCTGCGGCGCGACATGGTGCTGGCCGCCCTTCGGGCAGGCAAGCATGTCTTTGCCGCCGCCAATTTCGCCGCCACGCTCGAAGCCGCGACCGACATGCGCAACGCCGCCCACGCCGCCGGCGTGGTAACCGCGCTCGACAGCACGCTCGCCCACAATGCCGCCCACCGCCGCATCGCCGAACTCATCGCCGACGGCACGCTCGGCCGGCCGGTCTCGGCGCTCGCCCGCCTTTCCATCCCGCTGTTCCAGGGGGCGCAGCCCGTGGGCGATGGCTGGCGCTGGTTCGCAAAGGCGGCGCACGGGGCATCGGCCATGCGCAACCTCGGCACCCACAGCCTGCACCTGCTGGTCGCCCTCCTCGGCCCGGTCGAGACCGTCAGCTGCCTCGGCCTCACGGCGCTGCCGGAATGGCGCTTCCCCTCGGGCGATCGCGTCACCCCCGAAGTGGAAGACACGGCCCATCTTCTGCTGCGCTTCGAAGGCGGGGCCATCGCGTCCCTGGTCGTCGGCTGGGCCGTTCCCGGCCTCGTCGGCTGGCGGCTGGAACTGGCCGGCGACAAGGCAACGGCCATCGCCGTGAGCGAAGGCTATTTCCCCGCCGGCGATTCCGTCACGCTGGCGCTGGGCGAAGGCAACGCCCCGCTCAGGCCGCTCGCCATCCCCGAACGGCTGCGCCGACCGGAACGCCTCCACCTCCCCGTAGACGGCCCCTTCCCGCCCCAGACCCGCGACATCGCCCCCCTGATGCTGGCCTTTGTCGAGAGAATCCGCGGCGGCGCCCCCGTCCAGCCCGATTTCGAACGGGCCTGGCACATCGAGGCGATACTGGAAGCCGCCAGACAGGCCACCGCAACCCGCCGCGAAATGCGCATCGCAGACGTCACGCCAGCATCACCGGGCTGACAGCGCCGCCAGCGCCGCACAACATCCATCATGTCCGGGTTTTTCAGCGCCAGCCGGATCACGCCCACGCCATGCGGGGCGCTCAGCATGCGCTATTCGCGCAAGCTATCCGGCCCCCCACCTCGCCGGCGACCAGATAGGCCAGATCAGCCGAATATGAACTGGACACAGCCTGGAAACTGGCTTCCCGGACATTCGACCAGTTGAGCAGAAACTTCACCAAAAAGGGAAACAGCCATCACGGCTCTCATGAGCCATGCCGGATAGCATTTTGATTGGGAAGTTGGTGACCCCTACGGGACTCGAACCCGTGTTTTCGCCGTGAAAGGGCGACGTCCTAGACCGCTAGACGAAGGGGCCATCGTGCGGAGGCGGCCAGTTAGCCGGCCAGTGCGGCGTCGTCAAGCTGAAGATCAGCCGATTCGCGGCCATTCCAGAAATTCCGTGTCACCCGACCCGCCAGATGCACCCGGTTCTGCCCCGCCGAAAGCAGCATCTGCCCCAGTTCGCCCTCGGCCGCGCGAAAGGCAATGCCTTTCACCCGCCCGCCATCCGGCCCCAGCCCCACAAAGCGCAAATGGGTGCGCGGCTCCGTCCGCCCCACGGGGCGCACCTCCTGCAGGCGCACGGGCCCCACCGCCACGCGCGGCGCCGGCCAGGCCTGCCCATAGGGGCCAACCGCTTCCAGCGCCTGTGCAAGCGCGGGCGTCACCGCAGCCGGCGCCACGGCAATGTCGATGGAAAGCATACGCTGGCCCTCGGCAGCCGCAACCGCCGCGCCCAGCCGCTCGCCCAGATAGGCGGCAAAGGCCTCTATGGATTCCGCCCGCACCGTCACGCCTGCGGCCATGGCATGGCCGCCGCCTTCGAGCAGCAGGCCCTCTGCCTTGGCGGCCAGAATCGCTGCGCCCAGGTCCACCCCGGCGATCGAACGGCCCGATCCCTTGGCGATGCCGTCGGCGCCCAGCGCCAGCACCAGCGCCGGCCGTCCCAGCCGCTCCTTCAGTCGCGCCGCCACGATTCCAACCACGCCGGGGTGCCATCCAGCGCCTGCCACAACGGCCACGGGCGCATCGCCCAGTGTGGATGCCGCCGCCATGGCCTCGGCCGTCACCGCCGTCTCGATCTCGCGCCGCTCCACGTTCAGCCGGTCAAGCTCGGCCGCCAGCAGCGCCGCCTCGGCCGGATCGTCGGTCGAAAGCAGCCGCACCCCCAGGTCCGCCTGCCCCACGCGGCCCCCGGCATTGATCCGCGGGCCGAACTGGAAACCAAGATCATCGGATTCCGGCGCGCGGTCCATGCCTGCAATGTCGGCCAGCGCAACCAGCCCCGGCGTTGCGCGCAAGGCCATGCGCTTCAGCCCCAGCGCCACCAGCGCCCGGTTCAGCCCTGTCAGCGGCACAACGTCGGCCACCGTCCCCAGCGCCACGATGTCCAGCATGTCCTGCACGCGCGGTTCGGGGCGGGAGGCAAAGAAACCGCGCCGCCGCAGTTCGCGGTTCAGCGCCACCGAAAGCAGAAAGGCAAGGCCGGCCGTGCACAGCGTTCCGTGGATGGCGGCTTGCGGGTCTCCATCCAGCCGGTTCGGGTTCACGATGGCCAGCGCCGGCGGCAGGGCGGTGGAGGCCTTGTGATGGTCCACCACCATCAGGTCGAGGCCGGATGCGCGCGCCGCCTCCAGTGGCCCGAAAGCCTGGGTGCCGCAATCCAACAGCACCACCAGCGTCGCCCCGGCGGCCTGGATGGCGGCCAGCGCCTCGGCGGAAGGGCCATAGCCTTCGAGCAGCCGGTCGGGGATGTAATGGCCCACATCCGCCCCCAGCAGCCGCAGATGGCGCAGCAGCACGGCAGCAGAGGTCGCGCCATCCACGTCATAGTCGGCAAACAGCACGATCCGCTCGCCGCGCTCCACGGCATCGGCAAGCCGGCTGGCGGCCGCATCCATGTCGCGGAAGAGCGAAGGGTCTGGCAGCCAGTCCCGCAATGTGGGTTTCAGGGTGCGCGCAACATCGCCAGGCGCACAGCCGCGCGCGGCCAGCAGCTGGGCGGCCAGATCGTCCACGCCCATGCGCTGGGCCGCGCCCAAGGGCAGTGGCCGGCTGCGCCACGCCCAGGCCCGGCCCGTGGCCGACCGCGCAACGCCCAGCGGATGGGCGCTGCTGTCCGTCGTCATGCCACGATCAGCGGCGGGTCCCCGCAACGGTCACCCTTCACCCAGCGGATGGTGCCCGAAGACGCCCGCATCACGACGGATTCGGTGGTGATGCGCCCCGTTTTCCAGCGCTTCACGCCATCCAGCAGCGAGCCGTCGGTCACGCCCGTGGCGGCGAAGATAACGTCACCCTTGGCCAGGTCTTCCAGGTGGTAGATGCGGTCCAGATCGGTGATGCCGATCTTGCGGGCGCGGGCCTTCTCGTCCTCGTTGCGGAACAGCAGCCGCCCCTGGAACTGGCCACCCACGCAGCGCAGGGCCGCGGCCGCCAGCACGCCTTCCGGCGCCCCGCCCGAGCCGAGATAGATGTCGATGGTGGTTTCCGGGTCCGTCACGGCGATCACGCCGGCGACATCGCCATCGGGGATCAGGTTGATGCCGCAGCCAAGCCCGCGCAGCTCGCGGATCAGCGCCTCGTGGCGCGGCCGGTCCAGCACGCAGGCGACGATGTCGCCGGGCGCCACGCCCTTGGCTTCCGCCAGCGCCTTGATGTTCTCGGTCGGCGTCTTTTCGAGGCTGACGATCCCCTCCGGATAGCCGGGGCCGATGGCCAGCTTGTCCATGTAGACATCGGGGGCATAGAGCAGCCCGCCTTCTTCGGCGATGGCCAGCACGGCCATGGCGTTGGGGCCGGCCTTGGCAGTGATGGTCGTGCCTTCCAGCGGGTCGAGCGCGATGTCGATGCGCGGCCCGCCATTCTGCGACGCGCCAACCCGCTCGCCGATGAAGAGCATCGGCGCCTCGTCGCGCTCACCCTCGCCGATCACGACGGTGCCGTCGATGGGCAGCTGGTTGAGGGCCGCGCGCATGGCGGCCACGGCGGCGGCGTCGGCGGCCTTCTCGTCGCCCCGGCCGGTCAGGCGGGAGGCGGCGATGGCGGCATATTCGGTCACGCGCACCATTTCGAGCACGAGAACGCGGTCGAGCACCTGGCTCGGGGAAAGACTGGAACGGTCGGTCATGGTCATCCTTCGTGAGGCAGAATGGGCATGAAAAGCGGGGCGCCGGACACCGAGGACAGGCCGGCCATTGTCTCCAGGGCAGCCAGAACGGCCGCCTCGGCGCAATCATGGGTCACCATCACCACCAGGGCGGTGCCATCGGCCCCGCCTGCCGGCTGGATCAGGCTTTCGATCGAGACGCCGCTGTCGCGCAGCGCCGCCGTCAGGTCCGCCAGCACGCCCGGCTGGTCGAGCACCTGAAGGCGCAGATAATAGCGACCCGAACGGGCGTCGCGCCCGGCGGGCGCCATGGGCACGAGCGCATCCGTCGGCATGGCGAAGGCGGGGCCGGCCTCGCCCCGGGCGATGTCGATGAGGTCGGCCACCACGGCGCTCGCGGTCGGGCCTTCGCCGGCGCCCGGCCCGATGAAGGAAAGCCGGCCGACGAAATTGCCCTCGGCCACCACGGCGTTGGTCGGCCCCTCGACAGCGGCGAGCGGGTGGCCCAGCGGCACGAGGCTCGGATGCACGCGCTGCAGCAGCGCGCCGCCGATATCCTCGGCAAGGCCCACCAGCCGCACCTTGAAGCCAAGGGCCGCCGCCTGCTTCAGATCGGCAAGGCGGATGTCGCGGATGCCGCCCGTTTCCACGGCGGCGAAATCCGGGCGCGAGCCAAAGGCGATGCTGGCCAGGATGGAAAGCTTGTGGGCGGCGTCCACCCCGTCGATGTCGAAGCTGGGGTCGGCCTCGGCATAGCCAAGGCGCTGGGCGTCGGCGAGCACGTCCGCGAACTCCAGCCCCTCCTTCTCCATGCGGGTCAGGATGTAATTGCAGGTGCCGTTCAGAATGCCGTAGACCCGGCTCAGGGCATTGGCGGCAGCACCTTCGCGCAGGCCCTTGATCACCGGAATGCCGCCGGCAACCGCCGCCTCGAACTTGAAGGGCGTGCCGGCGCTTTCGGCCAGTTCGGCCAGCAGCAGGCCATGATGGGCCAGCATCGCCTTGTTGGCCGTCACGAAGGGCTTGTGGGCATGAAGCGCCCCGCGCGCCAGCGTCAGGGCCGGGCCGTCGGCGCCGCCCATCAGTTCCACCACGACATCCACATCGTCGCGCAGCACCAGCGAGGCCGCATCGTCTTCCCAGGCAAAGCGCGCGAGATCGACGCCGCGATCGCGGGAACGGTCCCGCGCGGACACCGCCGTCACCAGGATCGGCCGGCCCGCCCGGCGGCTGATCAGCGCGGCATTGGCATCGAGCAGCCGGATCACGCCAGCTCCCACGGTGCCAAGCCCCGCAAGGCCGACTCTCAAGGGTGCTTCCGTGTTGGTGCCATTCATTGCCACAGCCGTTTCCTCAACCTCTGTCCCAGTTCCACATGATGTCCGCACAATGCCCGGAATGGCCTAGCCGCAAAGCAGGGGCGGGGGAAAGCCCCCGCCGCAAGCACCGGTATCAGCCGCAGGTATCAGTCGGCAGACTGCGCCGGGGCGTTCACGCCGCGTTTCTGCAGGAAGCGCTTCACGTTGCGCGCCGCCTGCCGCAGCCGCTGCTCGTTTTCCACCATGGCGATGCGCACGAACCCCTCGCCCATCTCGCCATAGCCGACGCCCGGCGCCACGGCGACACCGGCCTCGGTCAGCAGCTGCTTTGAAAACTCCAGGCTGCCCATCTGCGCCAGCGCCGGCGGCAGCGGCGCCCAGGCAAACATCGAGGCCCGCGGCGAAGGGATCTCCCATCCGGCGCGGCCGAAACTTTCCACCAGCACGTCGCGGCGCTTGCGATAAAGCTGCCGGTTCTGTTCCACGATGTCCTGCGGGCCGTTGATGGCGGCAACGGCGGCAGCCTGGATCGGCGTGAAGGCGCCATAATCCAGATAGCTTTTCACCCGCGTCAGCGCGCCGATCAGCTTGCGGTTGCCCACCGCGAAACCGATCCGCCAGCCTGCCATGGAATAGGTCTTGGACATGGAGGTGAACTCGACCGCCACGTCCTTGGCGCCCGGCACCTGCAGGATGGAGGGCGTCGGCACATCGTCGAAATAGATTTCGGAATAGGCCAGGTCCGAAAGAACGTAGAGCCCATGCTCCTTCGCGAAGGCCACGACATCGGCATAGAAGGCAAGGTCCACCACCTCGGCCGTCGGGTTCGAGGGGTAGCCGATCACCATCACCGTCGGCTTGGGCACGGTGAAGCGCACGGCCCGTTCGAGGCTGTCGAAGAACTCCGGTCCCGGCGTCGTCGGGATCGAGCGGATCGTGGCGCCCGCGATGATGAAGCCGAAGGTGTGGATGGGATAGCTGGGGTTGGGCGCCAGCACCACGTCACCGGGCGCGGTGATCGCCTGCGCCAGGTTTGCCAGCCCTTCCTTCGAACCCAGCGTCACCACCACTTCCGTCTCCGGATCGAGGTCGACACCGAAGCGGCGCTGATAATAGCCGGCCTGCGCGCGCCGCAGGCCGGGAATCCCCTTGGAGGCCGAATAGCCATGAGCATCGGGCTTGGCCGCCACTTCTGCCAGCTTCGCGATCACGTGCGGCGGCGGCGGCAGGTCGGGGTTGCCCATGCCCAGGTCGATGATGTCCTCGCCGCGTGCGCGCGCGGCTGCCCGCATCGCGTTCACTTCGGCGATGACATAAGGGGGCAGGCGGCGAATGCGGTAGAATTCCTCGTCCATCATCAGTCCATCGGGCATGTGCGCCGGCAAGAATCATGCAGGCGCACGGATTTCAGGAAGCGGCGGGCCGCACACGGCGGCCGCCACAGGCCACGCCATGGCGCAGATGCGGGCAAAATGCCAGTCATCCGCCCTGTTTTTCGCAAGGAATCCGCTGTCGAAAGACGCTGTCGGGCAACATCCGTTCGCGCCCTGCCCTGCCCTGCGCACGGCTTGCCGGGCCGTTCGCCATGGTGCAATCTTGCTGCACCAGACCGGAATCCACCAGAGCTGACGAATGCAGATGTGGGGAGCATCGAGATGACAGGCCAGCCGGAAGACCCTGCCGCCGACGCGATCCAGTCCTTCGAGCAGATGGCCGGGATGATCGGCAAGGCCCAGCAGATGATGCTGGAATTCTGGGCGAAGAGCGGCGGCCATCTTTCCGGCAAGGCAAGCCCCGATTCCGAAGCGGCATCGCTTGCCGATCTCTGGGGCGATATGGCGGGCAACTGGGCCAGGACCTGGGCCACCGCCGATACGGCGGCGCTGGCCCGCCTCACGGGGGATTACTGGGCCGATTCAATGCGCCTGTGGACCGGGGTGCTCACCGGCAAGGCCGATCTGGTGCCAGACCCGGCCAAACGTGCCGACCGCCGCTTCCAGGGCGAAGCCTGGGGCGCGGCCCCGGTCTATGACCTCATCCGCCGCTCCTATCTTCTGGCCAGCCACTATCTGGCCGAAGGCGTGGCCAGCTTCGCGCACCTGCCGGAGGAAGAGCGCCGCAAGATGGAATTCATGGCGAAACAGTTCATCGACGCCATGAGCCCGGCCAATTTCGCCGCCCTCAACCCCGAGGTGCTGGCGGAAGCGAAGGCGACCAAAGGCGAAAGCCTGGTGCGCGGCCTGTCGCACATGCTCGATGACCTGAAGCGCGGCCAGCTCACCATGACGGATGAAAAGGCCTTCGAAGTCGGCCGCAACGTCGCCGTCACGCCCGGCAAGGTCGTGTTCGAGAACCGGCTGTTCCAGCTCATCCACTATCAGCCGACGACGAAGACGGTGGCCGAAATCCCGCTCCTCGTCATCCCGCCCTTCATCAACAAATTCTACATCCTCGACCTGACCCCGGAAAAAAGCTTCATCCGCTGGGCCGTGGACCAGGGGCTGAGCGTGTTCGTGGTGTCATGGGCGCAAGGATCCGAAGCGCTGGCCGATGTCGATCTCGATGCCTACATCACCGAAGGCCAGCTCACCGCGATCGACAAGGTTCGCGAAGCCACCGGCGCGCCGGCCGCTCATGTCATCGGCTATTGTGTCTCGGGCACGCTTCTCGCCATCACGCTCGCCTTGCTCGCCGCCCGGGGCGAAGCCGAAAAGGTGCGCAGCGCCACCTTCTTCACCGCCCAGGTCGATTTCACCGACGCGGGGGATCTCAAGCATTTCGTCGATCCCGCCATGCTCGACGCCATCGATCGCATGGCCGCCGAAAAGGGCTATCTCGACGGCCGCTGGCTCGCCACCACCTTCAACCTGCTCCGGCCAACCGATCTCATGTGGAATTATGTGGTCAACAACTATCTGAAGGGAAAGGAATATGCGCCCTTCGACCTGCTCTACTGGAACTCCGACCCGACCCATGTTCCCGGCCGCTTCCTCTCCACCTACCTGCGCGACTTCTACGGCGCGAACCGGCTGGTCCAGCCCGGCGCCGTCACGGTGGATGGCGCCCCCATCGATCTCGGCCGGATAAAAACGCCCGCCTATGTCCAGGCCGGAAAGGATGATCACATCGCCCCGGCCAGCAGCTGCCTCCGCCTCGCCCACACCCTCTCCGGCCCGGTCCGCTTCATGCTTGCCGGCTCCGGCCACATCGCCGGTGTCGTGAATCCGCCGGCATCCGGCAAATATCAGCACTGGACCCTGCCGGAAGGTGCCGCACTTCCCGAAACGCTCGACGCCTTCCGCGCCGCCGCCACCGAAACGAAGGGAAGCTGGTGGCCGGACTGGATCGCATGGCTGAAGCCGCAGTCCGGCGACACGGTGAAGGCGCGCGTGCCCGGCAAGGCGCGCGGCTTTCCCGCCATCGAGGATGCGCCCGGCCGCTACGTCAGGGAGCGCATCTCCTGAGCCAGCACCCTGCGGCCGGACAGGGCGTGCAGGCACGCCCGGCCCCCGGCCCCATCCTCTTTCTCGATTCCGGAATCGGCGGGCTGTCCGTGCTCGCTGCGGTGCGCCGCGCGCTTCCCGATGCGCCGCTCGTCTATTGCGCCGACAGCGCCGGCTTCCCCTATGGCACCCGCACCGAGGCCGAAATCGCCACCCGCGTGCCCGCCCTTCTCGGCCGGCTGGTCGAGCGCGTCCACCCGTCCATCATCGTCATCGCCTGCAACACCGCCTCCACCATCGCCCTGCCCCATGTCCGCGCCGCCCTCGATCTGCCCGTCGTGGGCACGGTGCCGGCGATAAAGCCAGCGGCCGAACGCTCGAAAACGCGCGTCATCGGCGTGCTCGGCACCCGCGCCACGGTGCGCCAGCCCTATGTCGACGATCTCTCGGCCCGCTTCGCAGCCGACTGCACCGTGCTTCGCCATGGCTCGGCCGAACTGGTCGAGGCCGCCGAAGCGAAGCTGCGCGGAAAAACGCCGGATCCGGCCATCTTCCGCGCCGCGATCGAAGGGCTGGCGCACCAGCCCGGCGGCGACAGGATCGATGTGATCGTGCTGGCCTGCACCCATTTCCCGCTGGTCGCCGAGGAACTGGCCGAGGCCGCCCGCGCCCTTCTGCCCGGCCGGCCCGTCAGCTTCGTCGATGGCGCAGAAGGCATAGCCCGGCGCACCGCGCACCTGCTGTCGGGGCTGCACTGGCCCGCCCCCGCACCCCCGGGCCGGGCCATCTTCACTGGCGGGACCGAGAGTGTTGCGCCATACCGCCCAGCGCTTAAAGCCTTCGGGATCGAAACTGTGGAAAGCCTCTGATGTCCCTTCCAGACGACGAACTGCTCCAGCGCATGCGCAAGCGCCAGGCCCCCACCTCGGCGCTGCTCGGGATGGAACTGGTCGCCCTCGACAGCGCGGCAGGCACCTGCCGCTTCCGGATGGAAGCCGTGCCGCGGCTGTGCAACCCGATGGGCAACCTGCAGGGTGGAATCATCGCCACCGCGCTCGACGATGCCGCCGCCACCGCCTGCATCGTCAAGGCCGGCCGGCGCGTCGGCGTTCCCACGATCGAGTTCAAGGTCAGCTTCTACGGCCCCGCGCCGATGAACTCCGAAGTCTTCTTCGATGGCCGTGTGCTCAAGCTCGGCCGCACCATCACCTTCGCCGAAGCCGACATGACGAACACCGACGGAAAGCTCCTCGCCCGGCTCTCCACCAGCGTGATGCTGGTCGAAGTCGAGGGGCCGGGCCATTTCGTCGAGGAAGGCGCCAGCGACCAGCAGAAGGGCAACACGCCATGACGAACGAAACGCCCGAAGGCGAGATCCTCTTCACCCGCGAGGGCCGCATCGGCCTCGTCACCCTCAACCGCCCGCAGGCGCTCAACGCGCTGAACCGCGCCATGTGCGTGGCGCTGCACCGGCAGCTCATGGGCTGGGCGGCGGATTCCGCCGTCGAGGCCGTGGTGGTGCGTGGCGCAGGCGGCAAGGCTTTCTGCGCCGGCGGCGATGTCGTCGGCCTGCATGCAGCCGGCCGCGCCGGCAGCCCGGACTGGGAAGGCTTCTTCCACGACGAATATCGCATGAACCAGGCGATCGCC
>CAYMZC010000025.1:12810-23001 GCA_964394815.1 uncultured Sandaracinobacter sp.
ATTATCCCAAGCCCTATGTCGCGCTTGTCGATGGCATCTCCATGGGCGGCGGCGTCGGCATTTCGGTCCACGCCCCCTATCGCGTGGCGACGGAAAACACCCTTTTCGCCATGCCCGAAACCGGAATCGGCCTCATTCCCGATGTCGGCGGCACCCATGCGCTGCCGCGCTTCCCCGGCTTCCTCGGCACCTGGGCCGGCCTCACGGGCGCGCGGGTGAAGGGGGCGGATACCGTCGCCATCGGCTACTGCACCCATTATGTACCCGCCGCCGAAATCGCCCTCCTGACCGAGCGGCTCGCACACAGTCACGAAACGGTCGGGCATGTGCTCGCCACCTTCGATACCGATCTCCCGTCAGACGGCATCAGCCCCTTGCGCGACGGCATCGATTATCACTTCAGCCAGGACACCGTCGAAGACATCCTCTCCTCCCTCGACGAAGGAGACGACTGGGCGCTGGCGCAGGCAAGGACCATCCGCGCCATGTCGCCCACCAGCCTGAAGCTCACGCTGCACGGGCTGGTCGAGGGCAGGGGCGACAGCATCGAGGCCTGCCTGCGGCGGGAATACCGGATGGTCTGCGCCATCAAGTCGGGGCATGATTTCTACGAGGGCGTCCGCGCCCAGCTGATCGACAAGGACCGCGCGCCGAAATGGTCTCCGGCCACCCTCTCTGCAGTCGACATCACGCCCTACCTCGACGAACCCGCCGGCGGCGACATCGACTTCGACTGAGCGCCGGACCGGACCTTCGGGCGGCCGTTCATGCGGCCGCCCCCGCCTGCCGGATTGCGCGAACGGGCGCGTGAACGGGCGCGTGAACGGGCGCACCAGGGCCTTGGGGAATCACCTGAAAACCATGCGCAGCCGGCGGCCTCCCCGCCCTGCCCTTGCAATTTCCACCCATTTGCCCCATATGGCCATCTGTTCACGTCGCCTGAGACGAAGTCGAAGTCCAAGTTTGCGCCCGATAAGGCGCTCCTGAGAGCAAGTCTTCCTATCACAGCAACATGGCGCCGGCGCCCCATTTCGCACGTCGTGAATTGGGCACCCGCCGGATAATTGCATGGAAAGGAATTCACATGCTCACAGGTACCGTCAAGTTCTTCAACACCGACAAGGGCTATGGCTTCATCTCGGCCGAAGATGGTTCGGGCGACAGCTTCGTCCATATCAGCGCAGTCGAGCGTTCCGGCATGGCCACGCTCGATCGCGACCAGCGGGTCAGCTACGAACTGGAGCAGGACCGCAGGGGGAAGATGTCGGCCGTCAATCTCAAGCAAGCCTGAGGACGAATGGCCAAGGAAGAACTTCTCACCCTCGACGCCGTGGTCGAGGAAATCCTTCCGGACGGACGCTTTGCCGTCCGTCTGGAAAATGACCACCGCATCATCGCCTATACGGCGGGCAAGATGCGCAAGCACCGCATCCGTTCCGTCGTGGGAGACAGGGTCATCGTCGAGATGACCCCCTATGATCTGGAAAAGGGCCGCATCATCTTCCGCGAGAAGACGGTGGGCCACGGCGGCGGGCAAAAGCGGAACTTCCGCCGCTGATGGCCGGGCGCGCACGGTGCGCGCCCGCCACACATCACCCTGAAAAACAAGAAACAAAACGAAAAGAAAGAGGCGCGCATGGCACGCGCCCGGGATATTATCATGAAAAATGCACGACATCACCGGCCGATGGCCGGAACCTTCGCCCCTGCGCGGTCCGTCACCCTGCGGCTCGCGCCGCACCCTGTGCCGGGGCCTGACACGGGCACACTCAGCCGGTGCGACCTGCGCCGCCTCGTCGCCGACATGGTGGACTGAAGACACGCAGGTCAGAACGGTAGCGGCCAGAACGCTACCGAAACGGCACAGGCAGGGCTGCCCGACATGATCGGGCCAGCCCCGCCACAGCCCTCCGGACAGCCGCGCCGACAGCCGCACCGACAGACGCGCCGGACGGCCCGGCCAGTCATCCTCTGCCAATTGCACGATTGACAGCCCCGCGGCCAAGGCGTCATGCCCCCTCGCAAGTCAAGGAGGCAGTGATGGCAGACGAACCGACGATCGAAGACTGGAAGGCGCTCGCCGCCAAGGAAGTGAAGGGGCGCGACCTCACCTGGGAGACGCCCGAGGGCATCGCCGTGAAGCCGCTCTACACCGAAGCGGACCTTCCCGCGATCAGGCCCGGCCTTCCCGGCTTCCAGCCCTACACGCGGGGCGTGCGCGCCTCCATGTATGCCGGCCGCCCCTGGACCATCCGCCAATATGCCGGCTTCTCCACGGCCGAGGAATCCAACGCCTTCTACCGGCGCAACCTCGCCGCGGGCCAGAAGGGCCTTTCAGTCGCCTTCGACCTCGCCACCCACCGCGGCTATGACAGCGATCACCCGCGCGTCGTCGGCGATGTGGGCAAGGCCGGCGTCGCGATCGACAGCATCGAGGACATGAAAATCCTGTTCGACGGCATCCCGCTCGACAGGATGTCCGTCTCCATGACGATGAACGGCGCCGTCCTGCCCTGCCTGGCCTTCTACATCGTGGCGGCCGAGGAACAGGGCGTTCCCATGAAGGCGCTCGAAGGGACCATCCAGAACGACATCCTGAAGGAGTTCATGGTCCGCAACACCTATATCTATCCGCCCGAACCCTCGATGCGGATCATCGCGGACATCATCGCCTTCACCTCGAAGGAAATGCCGAAGTTCAACAGCATCTCCATTTCCGGCTACCACATGCAGGAAGCCGGGGCGACGGCGGTTCAGGAACTGGCCTTCACGCTGGCAGACGGCATGGAATATGTCCGCGCCGCCATGGCGCAGGGCCTCGATGTCGATGCCTTCGCCGGCCGCCTGTCCTTCTTCTTCGCCATCGGCATGAACTTCTTCATGGAAGTGGCGAAACTGCGCGCCGCGCGCATGCTCTGGTCAGGCATCATGCAGGGCTTCGGCGCCAAGGATCCGCGCAGCTGGATGCTGCGCACCCACTGCCAGACCTCCGGCGTCTCGCTGCAGGAAAAGGATCCCTACAACAACGTCATCCGCACCACGGTCGAGGCGCTCGCCGCGGCCCTTGGCGGCACCCAGAGCCTCCACACCAACGCGCTTGACGAAGCCATCGCCCTGCCGACCGACTTTTCGGCCCGCATCGCCCGCAACACCCAGCTTGTCCTGCAGGAAGAAACCGGCATCTGCCAGGTCGTCGATCCGCTCGGCGGCAGCTATTATGTCGAGGCGCTGACACAGGAACTGGCAACCAAGGCCTGGACCCTCATCCAGGAAGTGGAAGCCATGGGCGGCATGACCAAGGCCGTGAACTCGGGATGGCCCAAGGCCGAAATCGAGAAGGCCGCCGCCGCCAAGCAGGCCGGCGTCGATACCGGCGAAACCGTGATCGTGGGCGTCAACAAATACCGCCCCGCCAACGACGACACGCCGGAACTTCTGGAAGTCGACAACAAGGCGGTCCGCGAATCCCAGATCGCCCGCCTGTCGAAGATGCGCGAAACGCGCGACAACGCCCGCGCGCAGGCCGCCCTCGATGCGCTGCGCGAAGGTGCGCGGTCCAACGGCAATCTGCTCGCCCTTTCGGTCGACTGCGCCCGCGCCCGCTGCTCTCTCGGCGAAATCTCCGATGCGCTCGAGGATGTGTTCGGCCGCCACGTCGCCCAGGTGAAGACCGTGACCGGCGTCTATGGCCCGCGCTTCGCGAAGAACCCGCTGGCGGAGCGGGTCAGGGACGGAATCGACAGCCTCACCGCCCGCAACGGCCGCAAGCCGCGCATCTTCATCGCCAAGATGGGGCAGGATGGCCACGACCGCGGCGCCAAGGTGGTCGCGTCCGCCTATGCCGACCTCGGCTTCGATGTCGAAGTCGGCGCGCTCTTCCAGACACCGGACGAAGCCGCGCAGTCGGCGCTCGCCTTCGGGGCCGATGTCGTGGGCGCCTCCAGCCTCGCGGCCGGCCACAAGACGCTGGTGCCAGACCTCATCGGCGCGCTGAAGGCCGCCGGCCGGCCCGACATCAAGGTCGTGGCGGGCGGGGTCATCCCCGCGCCCGATTATGATTTCCTGCGCGAACATGGCGTCCAGGCCATCTTCGGCCCCGGCACCAATGTGGTGGAATCGGCGGCCGAAGTGCTGCGCCTGCTCGGCCACAACATGCCGCCGGTGGACGAAGCCGCCGAATAGGCGGCAAGGCTATCGCCAATAAAAAGGCCCGGCACCCCAACGGCGCCGGGCCTTTTTCAGGCCAGCATTTTCAGGCCAGCTTCTTCAGATCGGCCTTCAGTACCTTGCCATTGGCGTTGCGTGGCAGCGGCTCGTGGCGGATGTGAATGGCAACCGGCACCTTGAAGCGCGCCAGCCGCTCCGAAACAAAGGCCTGCAGCCCGACTTCCTCGGCCTCCATCCCCGGTTTCAGCGACACGAAGGCGACAGGCACCTCCCCCAGCGCCACGTCTGGCCGGCCCACAAGGGCAGCGTCCATCACGGCGGGGTGCTCGCACAGCACGCCCTCCACTTCCACGCAGTAGATGTTCTCGCCGCCGCGGATCAGCATGTCCTTGGCGCGGTCGACGATGGTGATGAAGCCTTCCGCATCGATGGTGGCAAGGTCGCCGGTGCGCACCCAGCCATCGGGGAAGGTCTCGGCGGTCGCCTCCGGCTTGTTCCAGTAGCCCTTCACGATATTGGGGCCAAAGCCGAACAGTTCGCCCACTTCGCCCGGCGGAAGCACCTGGCCATCGGGGCCACGCACCTCGGCATCGCACACCGGCACCGGCGGTCCTGCGCTTTCGGGCCGCGCCAGATAATCCTCGGCCATGTGGTGGCTGAAGGTGGCGCTGGTCTCCGTCATCCCCCAGCCATTGCCCGGGTGCAGCCCGCGCGCGCCGATCTGGCGCACCAGTTCGGGGGCCGAAGGCGCGCCACCATAGGAAATCGCCTCCAGGCTCGAAAGGTCGTATTTGTCCCGGTCGGGGTGGGTCAGGAGCTGCCAGGCAATCGTCGGCACCCCGCCGGCCGACGTGATGCGCTCTTCCTCGATCAGCCGCAGCGCATCGCCGGCATCGAACTTGCGCTGCATCACCAGCTTGTTGCCGGTCACCAGCGTCGCGTTCAGAATGGCATGGCACCCCGTGGCGTGGAACAGCGGCACGCTCAGCAGCATCGCCTTCTGCGGCGCCGCCGGGTCGGGCTGGGGCGGCATTTCCCCGCGCCGCAGATAGCTGCGCGCCACGGAAAAGCCGCTGGACAGGATATTGGAGCAGATGTTGCGCTGGGTGCCCAGCGCGCCCTTGGGCTTTCCGGTGGTCCCCGATGTGTAGAAGATGGTGGCCTCATCCTCCGGTTCCAGGAAGGGCTCCGGAGTCGGCACGTCGGGCAGGTCCGCCCAGCGCATCGGCGGCCCGATCACCGCCTCGAGCGACTGGTCGCCCCCCCGCGCCACCAGCACATGGTGCAGCCCCGTCAGCACGTCCATGTGCGGGCGGATCCGCTCCCATCGGTCGCCATCGGCCACCAGCAGCGCCGCGCCGGAATCGAGCAGGCCATATTCCAGCTCCGGCCCGGTCCACCAGGCGTTGAGCGGGGTGCAGATCGCGCCCACCAGCTGCCCGGCATAGAAGGCGACCGGCCATTCCGGCATGTTCCGCATGGCGATCGCAACCCGGTCGCCCTTCTTCACGCCCAGCCGCCGCATGTGCGTTGCCAGGTGGATGGTCGCCCGCGCGAAGGCCTCGAAGGTCACGCGCTCGCCTTCGTGCACCAGGAACACCCTGTCCCCATGCGCGCGCCCGGCGGCGAAACAATGCTGCAGGCTGGGCGGCGCATTCTTCCAGCTGCGCGTCGGGCGGCCACGGATCGTCACCGTCTCCATCTCGAACGGCATGCCGGGCGCGGTCAGCGTCTTGACCGCCTCCGCGATCGTCATCGCAGGCCACGCTTTGGTCATCGGGGTCTCCTTCCTCTCTCCAGCCACCATCAAACCGAAACGCCCCCTGTCCGCAAGCCCCCCCACCTTGGCCCACCCGGCCCGGCCGGCTAGACAGGCCCGGGCCAGAGGGAGAGCCGAATGCCGGATACCGACCAGACCGCCACCGTCCGCAACCACACCTATGCGGAAATCGCCGTGGGGGACCGCGCCACCCTAACCCGCACCCTTGGCGAGGACGACATCCGCCTCTTCGCGCTGGCCGGCGGAGACCTGAACCCCGGCGATGCCGCCCTGCCCCCCGCGGAACGATTCGAACTTCTGGCCCAGGGCCTCTGGGCGGGCGGCATGCTCACCTCGCTTCTGGGCACCGAACTGCCCGGCGCGGGCGCTGCCTATCTGGGCCAGGCGCTGGATTTCCACGCCCCGCTGCTGCCCGGCGACACCCTCACGATCACCGTCACCGTCACGGGCAAGCAGGATGAAGGCAGCCGGGTCATGCTCGACTGCCACGGCACCAACCAGAGGGGGGAAGCCGTGCTGTCCGGCAAGGTCACGCTGCGCGCACCCGAAGAAGTCATCAGCCACCCGCGTGGCGACAGGCCCGGCGTGCGGCTGTCCACCCATGATGCCTTCCGCCGCCTGATGGTGGAAGCCGCCGCCTCCGGGCCGCTGCTTACGGCCATCGCCCACCCCTGCAGCGCCGCAGCGATCGCCGCCGCCCATGAAGCAGCGGAAGCCGGGCTGATCACCCCCGTCCTCGTCGGCCCGCAGGCGAAGATCCGGGCCGCGGCCGAAGCCGCTGGCGCCGACATAAGCCGCTACCGCATCGAGGATGCGCCCCACAGCCATGCAGCAGCGGAACAGGCCGTGGCCCTCGTCCGCAAGGGCGCGGCACGGCTTCTCATGAAAGGCTCGCTCCACACCGACGAACTGATGGGCGCGGTCCTCTCCTCCGCCAATGGCCTGCGCACAGAGCGCCGGGTCAGCCATGCCTATGTGATGGACGTTCCCGGCCACCCCGGCCCGCTCATCATCACCGACGCCGCCATCAACATCGCGCCGGGCCTCGTCGAAAAGGCCGACATCATCCGCAACGCCATCGCCCTTGCCCATGTGCTGGGCATCGAGGAGCCGCGCGTCGCCATCCTGTCGGCGGTGGAAACGGTGAACCCGGCCATGCGCTCCACGCTCGATGCGGCGGCGCTGTGCAAGATGGCCGATCGCGGCCAGATCAGCGGCGGCCTGCTCGATGGCCCGCTGGCCTTCGACAATGCCATCAGCGAAGCCGCGGCCCGCGAAAAGGGCATCGTCTCCCCCGTCGCCGGCCGCGCCCAGATCCTCGTCGTCCCCGATATCGAGGCCGGCAACATGCTGGCCAAGCAACTCAGCTTCCTCGGCGGCGCGGATGCGGCCGGAATCGTGCTCGGCGCACGCGCCCCCATCATCCTCGCCAGCCGGGCGGATTCGCTGCGCACCCGCCTCGCTTCGGCGGCCGTTGCCGTGCTGATGGCGCGCGGCGCGGCCCCCCAGGCTCCCCAGGCCTCCCAGGCAGGCGCGTGATGGAAACCAGCCTCATCAGCATCAACGCCGGCTCGTCCAGCATCAAGTTCGCCCTGTTCACGGCCGATGGCGACAGCCTCGCCCATGCCGGCGGCGGCAAGCTGGAAGGGATCGGCACGGCCCCCCGCCTCACCGCCTTTGCAGCCGATGGCAGCCCGCTGGTCGATCGCCACTGGCCCGGCGGCAATGGCGAAAGCCATGAATCCCTCCTCGCCCATCTGCTCGACTGGGTGAAGGGCCAGCTTCCCGGCCGCACGCTGGCGGCCGTCGGGCACCGCATCGTCCATGGCGGACGCCATTTTCACCGGCCCCGGCGGGTGGATGACACGCTCGTCGCCGCGCTCGAACAGCTCGTCCCGCTGGCGCCGCTGCACCAGCCGCACAATCTCTCCGCGCTGGCTGCCCTGCGCCGCCTGCTGCCGGGCGTGCCGCATGTCGCCTGCTTCGACACCGCCTTCCACCACGACATGCCCGAAACCATGGCGCGCCTGCCGCTGCCCCGCCGTTACGCCGAAAAGGGCATGCGCCGCTACGGCTTCCACGGGCTTTCCTATGAACATGTCGCCCACAGCCTCGCCACGACAGACCCGGCGCTGGCATCCGGCCGCGTCATCGCCGCCCACCTCGGCAACGGCGCCAGCCTGTGCGCCATGCGCGCGGGCAAGAGCATCGATACCAGCATGGGCTTCACCGCCCTCGAGGGGCTGATGATGGGCACCCGCACCGGCAGCATCGACCCGGGCGTCATCCTCCACCTCATCCGCCACGAAGGCCTCGCCCCGGAAGAGGTGGAACAGCTTCTCTACCGCCAGTCCGGCCTGCTCGGCGTCTCGGGCATCTCCAGCGACATGCGCGCCCTCCACGCCAGCACCGACCCGCATGCGGAAGAGGCCATCGCCCTCTTCGCCTGGCGCGCCGCGCGCGAGGCGGGCGGCCTGATGGTGGCGCTCGGCGGGCTGGACGGAATCGTCTTCACCGCCGGCATCGGCGAAAATGATCCCGACATGCGCGCCCGAATCGCCGCCCATCTCGCCTTCACCGGCCTCCGCCTCTGCGCGCACGCCAACGCCCGCAACGCCGCCATCATCAGCACGCCCGAAAGCCGCGTCATCGCCCGCGTCATCCCGGCTGACGAGGAACTGATGATCGCCCGCCACAGCCTCGCCGTCGTCCGCAAGGGCTGAATCGGGCAAAAACCCCATTGCTTCAGTGCATTTGTCGAATCCATCCAAGACAGGCCGCGCCCAGCCCGACTAGTGCGGCGCCAATGGCCGTTCGGCTCGGCCTTTACGGATCGGCCGGCGCCGGATGGCCAGGCCGGTCCACCCGCACGGGCCTGTCCTGCGGATCGTCACGAAGGCGGGGCCGGCGCGGCAGGGGGCCGCGCCGCCCGCCCCTTTCCGGCCAGCCTGCCGGAATCCGCCTGCAACAATGCGTCGCCCCGTCCCGCCCGGCCCTTGCCTTTGGCCCGTCGCCGCGCCACCTGCCGCACATGTCCCGCCCCTTTCCGCCGGCCGGGAACAGAGGTAGAACGGCCAAATGTCTCTCACCCACATCTCGGTCCGCGGCGCGCGCGAACATAATCTGAAGTCGGTCGATATCGACCTCCCGCGCGACAGGCTCATCGTCATCACCGGCCTGTCCGGCTCCGGCAAATCCTCGCTCGCCTTCGACACCATCTATGCCGAGGGCCAGCGCCGCTATGTCGAAAGCCTGTCGGCCTATGCCCGCCAGTTCCTCGAACTGATGCAGAAGCCCGATGTCGATCATATCGAGGGCCTTTCGCCCGCCATCAGCATCGAGCAGAAGACAACCAGCCGAAACCCGCGCTCGACTGTCGGCACCGTCACCGAAATCTATGATTACATGCGCCTTCTGTGGGCGCGCGTCGGCGTTCCCTACAGCCCCGCGACCGGCCTGCCCATTTCGGCGCAGACGGTCAGCCAGATGGTGGACCGCGTGCTGGACCTGCCCGAAGGCACGCGCCTGCTTCTGCTCGCGCCGGTCGTGCGCGGGCGCAAGGGCGAATACCGCCGCGAAATCGCCGAATGGAAAAAGGCCGGCTTCCAGCGCCTTCGCATCGACGGCGATATCCACGACATCGAGGACGCGCCCGCGCTCGACAAGAAGCTGAAGCATGACATCGACGTGGTGGTCGACCGCCTCGTCGTCCGCCCCGACATTGCCGGCCGCCTTGCCGAAAGCTTCGAAACCGCCCTGCGCCTGGCCGATGGAATCGCCACGGTCGATCTGGTCGACAGCGGCGAGACCATCACCTTCTCGGAAAAATTCGCCTGCCCCGTCTCCGGCTTCACTCTGCCGGAAATCGAGCCGCGCATCTTCTCCTTCAACGCGCCGCAGGGCGCCTGCCCCACCTGCAACGGCCTTGGCGAACGGCTGTTCTTCGCGTCCGATCTGGTCGTCCCCAACGAGGGGCTGTCGGTGAAGGAGGGCGCCGTCGTCCCCTGGGCGAAATCCTCGCCCCCCAGCCCCTATTACATGCAGGTTCTCTCCTCCGTCATCCGCGCCTTCGGCGGCACGCTCGACACGCCCTGGGCCAGCCTCCCGGTCGAAACGCGCGATGCCATCCTCCACGGCACCGATGGCAAGCCCATCGCGCTGGTGTTTGAAGATGGCCGCAAGCGCTACGAGGTGCAGAAGCCGTTCGACGGCGTCCTGGCCAACCTCGAAAAACGCTTCCGCGA
>CAYMZC010000026.1:0-22937 GCA_964394815.1 uncultured Sandaracinobacter sp.
GTCCAGCCGGTCGAGAAGGGCTGAAAGCCGCGCGGGCGCATCCGCGCGACCGGGTGATGAAAGCGCTTCCAACACCTGCCCCAAAGAAAGCTGGGCCACGGCGCCATCCGCGCCCTGCCCCGGCCACAGCAGGGCGACCGTTTCGGCAAGATCGCCGACATAATCATGCGACAGGCGAAACAGCAGCGGATCCACCCGTTCCTCGATCAGACCGCGGATGAGGGCGGGCTTCACCGCCGGCAGGTCGAGTTCGCCCGCAAGCGCTGCAAGCCCCCAGCCGCGATCCGGGTCGGGCATGTCCCGCAGCCAGCGCCCGATCAGGTCGAGCCGCGCATTGCGGCCCGGCGCAAAGGCAAGCCCTTCGAGCAGGTCGGCAAAGGCCCGCATCAGCCCGACGCCCTCATTCGGCCTCGTCCTCGCGGCCGACAAGATGCAGCGCCCGCGCCCTGATCCCGTTCAGCCCGCACCAATGGACCAGCGCATCGTCGCGCCCATGCGTCACCCAGACTTCGCCGGGGCGAAGCTCGGCGAGCGTCATGGTCAGTTCGTCCCAGTCGGCATGGTCGGAAATCACGAGCGGCAGCTCCACCCCGCGCTGCCGCGCCCGCGCCCGGACCCGCATCCAGCCCGAAGCCATGGCGGTGATCGGGTCCGGCAGTCGGCGTGACCAGCGATCGGCCAGCGCCGATGGCGGCGCGATGAGGATATGGCCCGCCAGTTCTTCGGCAGGCACGCCGGCTGCCGGGCGGATATCGCCGAGGTCGACCCCGTGGCGCTGGTAAAGCGCCATCATCTTCACCATCGCCCCGTGAAGATAGACGGGCCGATGATGACCCGCCGCGCGAATGAGGGCCAGGATCCGCTGCGCCTTGCCCAGCGCATAGGCCCCCAGCAACAGGCAGCGCCCGGGGCTTGCCGCCAGCCGGTCGAGCGCGCGGGCAATCTCTGCTTCCGCCGGGGGATGGCGGAACACCGGCAAGGCAAAGGTCGCCTCGGTCACGAATATGTCACAGGCAAGCGGCTCGAAAGGCGCGCAGGTCGGGTCGGGGCGGCGCTTGTAGTCCCCCGAAACCACGACGACTGTGCCGTCCCGCTCCAGCCGCACCTGTGCCGAGCCAAGGACATGGCCGGCCGGATGCAGGCTGATGCGGACGCCGCCCAGATCGACCGTCTGGCCATAGGCCAGCGCGCTGCCGCCCGGCTGCGGGCCGATGCGGGTTTCCATGATGTCGAGCGTCGGCGCCGTGGCCAGCACCTCTCCATGGCCGCCGCGCGCATGATCGCTGTGGGCATGGGTGATGATGGCGCGCGCCACAGGTCGCGCCGGATCGATCCAGGCATCGGCAGTCGGCAGATACAGCCCTTCGCGCTCGATGCGCAGCCAGTCCCTTGCGTCAGCCACCATGGGCCGGAGATGGCGATGCCCGGCATGGCCAGCAAGAGGGCTGGCGGCGGGTGCGGCAATGATCCACCGGAAAGCGCGTTGCTGCATGGACAGGCCCGGGCGCCAAGGCTAGCTGTTAAGGAGCAGCATCGCCAACCCAGACGGAGACGCCCTTGCCCCGACCGATGCCCCGACCGACGCCTCGAAATCGTCATCCACGGCGGCTGACAGCCCGGTCGGAACAGGCATGACCATCCTCGATCGCGGCATAGACGCGCTTTCCGCCTTCGTCTTCATGTCCGTACCCGTTGGCGGGGTCGAGGTGCAGCTCATCGTGCTGTGGCTGGCCCTTGCCATGGTCTTCACCACCGTCTGGCTCGGGTTTCCGCAGTTCCGGGGTTTCCGCGAGGCATGGAATGTCGTGCGCGGGCGCTACCATGACCCTTCGGCGCCCGGACAGGTCAGCCAGTTCGCGGCTTTGGCCACGGCGCTTTCCGGGACTGTCGGGCTTGGCAACATCGCGGGCGTGGCGGTCGCGCTGTCGATGGGCGGGCCGGGCGCCATCTTCTGGATGCTGGTGATCGGCATCTTCGCCATGTCCCTCAAGGCGTCCGAAGTGACATTGGGCCTGATGTACCGCGAGGTGCTGCCCGATGGCCGGGTGCGCGGCGGCCCGTTCCTCACGCTCAGCAAGGGCCTGTCGCAAGCCGGTTTCCCCCGGCTTGGCCGCTTCCTCGGGCTTTTCTATGCCATCTTCCTGCTTGGCGGCTCGCTGGCGCTTTTCCAGGTGAACCAGAGCCACGCGCAGGTTGCATCCGTCATCGGCCTCGAGAACCCGCTCGTCTATGGCATCCTCTTCGGACTGGCCGTGGCGCTGATCCTTCTTGGCTCCATCCGCTGGATCGCACGGGCGACGTCCATTCTCGTCCCGGCCATGGCCTTCATCTACATCAGCGGCTGCCTCGTGATCCTCGGGACGAACGCCGGGGCCATTCCGGGCGCGGTCATGCTGATCGTGACGGAAGCCTTCAACATGGAAAGCGCCTTTGGCGGCATTCTTGGCAGCTTCGTCGCCGGCATGCGCCGCGCGGTCTATTCATCGGAAGCCGGTGTCGGCACCGCCGTCATCGCCCATGCGCAGGCCCGCACCCGCGAGCCGGCCTCCGAAGGGCTTGTGGCGCTGCTCGAACCCTTCATCGATACCGTCATCGTCTGCACGCTGACGGGGGTGACACTCGTTGTCGCCGGCACATGGGATCCGGCCACCAATGGCGGGCTTGAGGGCATCGCCATCACATCCGCAGCCTTTGCAGCCGTCGCGCCCTGGTTTCCGGTGGTGCTTGCCATCGCAGTTTTCCTGTTCGCCTATTCCACGGTCGTCGCCAACGGCTTCTATGGGGCGGAAGGCTTCCAGTTCATCTTCGGCCACGGCCGGGTTCAGGAACTGGTGTGGAAAATCGGTTTCTGCTTCCTGCTGCCCCTTGGCGCCATCATCGACATGGGGCGGATCGTGGATTTCATCGATTCCGTCTTCTTCCTGATGGCAATACCCAATGTGCTTGCCATCTATCTGCTGGCACGCCCCCTGCGCGCCGAAATGAAGGGCTATCTGAGCCGGAAAGGGAAAGGCTGACCATGGCAAAAGACCTCACGACCGCCGAAATCCGCGAAACGGGCCTGTCGCCCTATGCTGTCTCCATCAGCGTTTCGGGCTTCGACCTGGTTGGCGACGAGCCCCTGGACTTTGGTGGCGGCAACACCGGCCCGGCGCCTTATGACCTTCTTACGGCAGCGCTGGGCGAATGCACGGCCATGACCGTGCGCTGGTATGCCATCCAGCAGAAATGGCCGCTGGACCATGTCGAGGTGACCATGACGCACCGCAAGGGTGGCGAAGGCGCATCGAGCCCGCGGCAGGATGTGTTCACCAAGACCATCCGCATTACCGGCCCGGACCTGACGGACGAACAGCGCCGCAAGCTTGTCGAGGTGGCAGCGAAATGCCCTGTCCAGCGCACGCTGGAAGGCACCCCGCTGATCGTGACGGACGCAGCTTCGGGCTGATTCTCAGACGCGAGCCGATGCTCAGGCCGGGAGCGCGCCAGCATCGCCGACGGTATCGCGGCGACGCTCCCACAGCCTTTCATGAAAATAGAAGACGACGGCCTGCACGGTCGGCTCAAGCAGGCCGATCGCCATGGCGGCCGCAAGATTGCCCGTCAGCGCCCAGGCGAGCGTGACCGCGACGATGATGTGCGTGACCCAGTAGGTTCCTGTCTTGGCGATCTGTCGCATGGCTGGCTTTCCTTTCCGCAAGCAAGGGATGCCACGAAGGCAGGAAGCTGATCCAGCAGTTTTTGCGAATAACTCTCATGTGCATACTCGATGATGCACATGGTACCCCCGGCCGGACTCGAACCGGCAAGCCTTGCGGCACGCGATTTTGAGTCGCACGCGTCTACCAATTCCGCCACGGGGGCAAAGCCAGGCTGCGGCTAGCGCAAGCAAGGCCGGAGTGCAACGAAATGCGGCATCAGCCGCGGATGGAAAACCCCGGCCTGGACTAGCCCGGCCGGGGTCTTCATTCAGCCACCCCTTGCATCGGCGCAAGGAACGGAAGCGGTCATCAGAAGCCGATGACCACGGTAGCGCTGATGGTGCGAGGCGCACCGATCTGCACGAACGGCACTGCGGTTTCGCTCAGATTGCCGCCGAAGCCGCCGACATAGAGCTTATCGAACACATTGGTGATGTTCAGCTGGAAGTAGCTGTTCCGCAGGAAGGTCACGTCATCGAGCGAAATGCGGGCGTCGAGGTCCACGAGCGTATAGGCCGGAACCGTTGCCGAGCCCCACACGGCAAGCGGCAGATTCTGGTCGTTGATCCAGCGCTTGCCGGTGCGCTTCGCCTGCATGCCGAGGGTCGCCGGGCCGATTTCACCCTGCACCCGGCCGCCGAAGGTATATTCCGGCGCGCCCGACTCCCGCTTGCCCTTGGTCGGGGCGAAGCTGTTCGGCCCAAGCTGAACGTCTTCCTTGATCTCCGACTTCAGATAGGAACCAAAGACATAGAAGACCAGCTCGCGGATCGGGCTGTAGGTGATGCTTCCGTCGATACCATATTTGTCGACTTCACCGAGGTTCCGGTAGATGCTGCGATCCAGTTCGGGATCATAGGCCGAAGCCAGACGATCCTGATAGCGCGTGAACCAGCCGGAGACCTGCGCCTGGAACTGGCTGCTGGAATAACGCAGGCCAAGGTCGAAGTTGTCGGTCGTTTCCGGGTCCGGCTTCGCTTCTTCCTGATCGCGCGAGAAGAAGAAGGCATTGTAGAGCGCATCCGTTCCCGGAACCTGGAGACCCTTGGAATAATTGGCGAAAACCGTCACATTGTCGGTTGCGCGCACCGTGAAGCCAAGGTTCGGGAGCAGCTTGTCATAGTTGTAGACACGCTGCTGCGGTCCCTGCACGGCCGGGTTGGCTGCCGCATAGGCGTCATTGGCGGCGGGGTTGTCGCCGAAGCAGTCAACGAAGCCGGTGACCGAAGTGGTGAAGCAGTAGTTGTTGAGGTTGCGCCTGAAGAAGGGCGCACGCAGGCCAGCCGTGAAGGTCACCGCATCATCGAAGAACTTGCCGCGATATTCGCCGGACACCTGATTGAGAATGGCCTTCGAGAGCCGGTCCCGCTTCTGCAGGACAGTGCCGGTCACATCCGCAAGCGGATCGTTCACGGGGAACGGATCGACAGCCGATCCATCGTTGTTCAGGAATCCAACCTGGCCGGTCTGGCGGTGGCGGCCATAATCCCAGCTGTAGGACGCCCGCAGGGCATGCTGGTCGTTGAATTCGTAACGCAGCGAGGCAATGACGCCATAGCGGCGGGTCTGGGTCTGGCTGGGTGCCAGTACGCGCACGGTGTCGAGGAGATCGCCATCGCCGTTGAGGTCGCGGCCGAAATAGGGCGAGCCGCCCAGATAACCCGGAAGCTCGAGAATGGCAGCGCCCGGCGCCACATCGCGCAGGCCTTCGCGACCGACAGCCGTGCCGCCGCCATTGGCCTTCACATACTGGAAGCTGGGATCAACGGTCAGCACCAGGCCATCGGCCAGGGTGAAACGCGAGTTGATCCGCACATTCCCGGTGTTCGAAGGGTTCATGCGCTCGTCGAACGTCGAACCGCAGCTGTTGGCGGCATCGGCTACGCCCGGCGTCGCGGGAACTTCAGTGGAGCATGCCGCGACATAATAGAAGCGATCATCACGGGTTTCCGGGAACCCGCTGGGCACGTCGCGATCCTTGCGCAGGGCGACCGAGCCGAAGAAATTGTTGCGGTTCTGGTTGTAATGGCCCGAGATCGCAACGAAGTCGCCATTGTCACCGATGGGCTGATAGATCTTGGCGTTGTACTGCTGCTTGTCGATCATGCCGATGTTGTTGAACGGCACTTCGTTCTTGGTGCGCGCAGCCGAGACATAGGCACGGGTGCCAAACGACGTGATGACGCCCGTGTCAATCACGCCGAAGACGCGCCAATAGCCATATTCCCCGACCGAAAGCGACGCCTGGACACCCAGATCCTCGCGCGGGTTGCGCGTGCGGTAGTTCACGGTGCTGCCGGATGCGGCGGCCGTCGGGCTGTCGACATCGGTTGAACCGAGGTTGACATTGACCTGTTCGATCAGTTCGGGATCGAGCTGCTGGTTGGAATAGATCGCGTAGTTGCCGGTGTCGTTCAGCGGAATGCCGTCGAACGTCAGGGAGATACGATCTGCGGAGAAGCCCCGGATGCTGAGCGTGCCGCCGGCCGAGCCATAGCCGTCGTTGTTCTGGAAGCTCACGCCCGGCAGCAGGTTGATGGTGTCAAGGATGGTGGTGCCAGCACGCTGCCGCTGGATCATCTCGGCATCGAGCGCTGCCTTTGCCTTGGTGGTGTCGGGCAGGACGACCCCGGCCATGCCTTCGCTGGTGCGGGAGCCGGTGACGATGATGGTGGAATCGAAGTCCATCGTGCCGGTGGACTGGGCGTTTGCGCTTCCGCCAAAGGCCATCGAGAGGGCAAGCGCACCCAGCGCCGACCCGGAATACAATCTGATCATCATCACCATCCTGCTGGAAATGCAAAAAAGTTCGTAACACTCATGGCATCGAGCATGGATGCTGCATGAGCATGCAGCGGCTAATGCTGGCCAAATGCGACAATTTTGTTACGAAGAGGAGGCATGCGGATGAAGCTTGGCCCGCAGCCGCCGATTGCAGCGGAGTGTTGCACTGCAACAACACCGTGAAGGCCGGCTTGAGGAGGCTGGTGGGCGGCGAGGGTTTCGAACCCCCGACCCTCTCGGTGTAAACGAGATGCTCTACCGCTGAGCTAGCCGCCCTTCCCGGATAAACCTGCCCTCACCGGAGGTTTCCGCAGCTTTCCAGTCCTGTGCTTGGCTGCTAGCCATTTCCGACCGGGGATGCAAAGGGGAGTTTTCAGACACGATGCCGCTCAATCGCGACCGCCTCGCCAGGATCGACAGCTTCCTGAAGGAGGCCTATCTCGACACGAATCGCCTGCCCTGCGCGCTGGTGAAGGTGCTGCACCGTGGCGAAGAGGTGCACAGCTCGGTCCAGGGCCATGCCGATATCGCCAGCGGGCGGCCCATCGCCGAAGACAGCATCTTCCGCATCTATTCCATGACCAAGCCGATCGTGTCGGTGGCGTTGATGATGCTGGTGGAAGATGGCCTCGTGCAGCTGGATGACCCGGTTCACCGCTACATCCCTTCCTGGAAAAATCTCAGGGTCTATCAGTCGGGCACGATCAAGACCGGCTGGATGACGACCGCGCCTGACCGCCCGATGCTGGTGATCGACCTTCTGCGCCACACGGCGGGCCTGACCTACGGCTTCCAGCTGAACACCAATATCGATGCCGCCTACCGCCGCCTTGGAATCGGCGAGATCGAGAAAGGCGACATGACGCTCGAGCGCATGATCGACCTGCTCTCGACCCTGCCGCTGGAATTTTCCCCGGGTGCGGCGTGGAACTATTCCGTCGCCACCGATGTCGTCGGCTGGCTGGTGCAGGTGATCTCCGGCATGCCGCTGGAGGATTTCCTGGCCGAGCGCATCTTCCGCCCCTGTGGCATGGTCGATACCGGCTTTCACGTTCGCGATGGAGAGGGGCACCGTTTCACCACCTGCTACCAGCCCGCGCGCGGCGGCGGGATGGACGTGCAGGACGAAGCCTCAGGCTCCGGCTTCCTGAAGCCGCCGAGCTTCATCTCGGGCGGCGGCGGCCTCGTCTCGACCGCGGCCGATTATCTGCGCTTCGCCGAGGCCCTGCGCTCCGGAAAGCCGCGCCTCATCGGCCGCAAGACACTGGAGCTGATGACGGCCAACCACCTGCCCGGCGGCGCGGACCTGCCGCAGGCCTCACGCTCGGCCTTCTCGGAAGCCGCCTATGAAGGAATCGGATTCGGCCTCGGCTTCGCCATGACCACGGCTTTTCACAAGGCCATGATCGCCGGAAGCAACGGTGATTATTTCTGGGGCGGCGCCGCCTCCACCTTCTTCTGGGTGGATCCTGCCGAAGATCTGACAGTGCTGTTCCTCACCCAGCTGCTGCCTTCCTCCACCTGGCCTGTCCGGCGGCAACTGCGCACCATCATCTATTCGGCGCTGGACTAGAGGCCCGCATTTCAACCGGATAAGCCATCGGGAGCCCGGCGCAAGCCAGGCTGCCGATGGGCCCGCCCGCCAGGGCTGGCGGTCCGTCAGTCCGGCCGGGGAAGAACCTGCCGCCAGACCGTGACCGCGACGCTGGCGAACAGGCCGGCGCGCGAATAGGGATCATTGGCTGCAAAATCGACGGCCGAGCGCCTGTCGGGGAATTCCATCAGGATCATCGAGCCGATCGGCGCGCCCTCGTCATCGAGAAGCGGCCCGGCCACCAGAATCTGGCTGATCGCCGATTCCAGATAGGCGAGATGGTCCGGCCGCGTGGCGGCGCGCAATTCCTGCTGCAGCGGCTTGTCGATGCAATGTATGGCATATATTGGCACCTGGCCTTATTGGCATGGCTTCTGCCGCCGGTCCAGCACAGACACACGCAGAACTCCGATAACCGGGCCGGACAGTGCGGGGCCCCGGAACACCGTTTGCGGAAGCCTGCGGGACAGGCAGGCAGGGAAAGCCCCTGTCCATGCTTGACTGAGGAGCGCCCCAAGGCTATGGCCCGCGCTCATTTTCCGGTTTGCCGGCAGGCAGCCGCATCGCTTCAAACTCGAGGAACGTCACATGTCGCGCGTTTGCGAAATCACGGGCAAGGGTCGGCAGATCGGCCACAATGTCAGCCATGCCAACAACAAGACCAAGCGCACCTTCCTGCCCAACCTGCAGAATGTGACGCTGATGTCGGAAGCACTGGGCCGCTCGGTTCGCCTGCGCGTCTCGACCCACGGCCTGCGCTCGGTCGAGCATGTCGGTGGTCTGGACAACTGGCTGCTCAAGACTCGCGACGAGAGCCTCAGCCTCCGCGCCCGTCGCCTGAAGCGCGAAGTGGCTAAGAAGGCTTCCGAAGCCACCGCCTGATTCCCGCGGCGCCCGGCTCCGGCCGGGCACAGCCCCGGCCTGACCGGCCCGGCTTCAACGCCCCGCTTGCGGGGCGTTTTGCCATGTCTGCAACCCGCATGTCTGCCACCCGCCTGCCTGCATCCCGCCATGCCTTTGGGCAGGCTTCATTCCGGCGGCAACAGCTCGAACTTCATCAGCAGCGTGCGCTGCAGCGGGCTGAAATTATTGTCGGAGGCCAGATAGACGAAGCGGCGCGCGCCTTCCGCACGCACGGCGACGGCCTCCATATTGTCCACCGTCATGGGTGTCGAAAGGCGTGCCACTTCCTCATGGTCCACGGCTGCGCCGCTGCCGTCAATTCGGGCAAGCGCAAGGCTGGCCGAAACACCTGCCATCGGCGAAAAACGGCGGTGCAGCACCAGCATGCGTCCATCCTTTCCGCCGGGGTCGAGCGGGTCCATCGCTGTCGGCTGATGCGCCTTGGGCGGGCGGTAGGAAAAGGGCTGCATCGGCTCCCCCGGTTGCCCGGCAAGCCCTGCCCTGCCGCCCAGCGCGCCCGGCACGCGCTCCGTCAGCAGCAGCAGGCCATTTGCGCCGGCGGCTGCCGCTTCGATCCCGCCATTGGCCGGCCAGGCGTGGCTGTCGGGAACCAGCCAGCGGCGGTGCGGCGCCTGCGACAGCGTCTCGGGCTGGCAGGCGCTGATGCCCTCGAAGCGCTCGCCGCGATGATCCTGCTCGTAAAAGACCCAGATGCCGCCTTCCCGGTCACGGGCAAGGCTTTCCGAATCCGCGGTCCGCTTTGAAACCGGCATCTGCCCGCCGGGGCCGCGCACATCGGCAACGAAGGCAGACGAAATGCCTGTCAGCCGCTCGCCCGCCTCGCGTGGCTCCAGGATGAACCAGGCGCCGGCATCGCTGATCGCCAGCAGCCTGCCGCACGCCGGCTCCCACAGCATCGCCGAAATGCCACCGAAACGCGGCTCGGCCGCGCGCAGCTCCAGACCGCCCAGATATCTGAGCCGCCCGACCCTGTCTGCGCGGGGATCGCGCCGGTCGAGGGGAACCGGCTCGGCAAGAAGGGCAAGCGATTCGACCCCGGGTTCAGGCCCGCCCTTGTTTCCCGTGCCAGCAAAGAGGGCAAAGGCGACCGCAATGCCGGCGGCCATTCCCAAGCCCTTCAGCAAATGGCCTTTCAGCCTCTGGCCTGATCCAAGCATGATGCACCCCTAGCATCGCGGCCCATAGCTGTCGCGCCCGGCCGGTCTCTTCCGCCGTTGAATGACAGGCAGATGAACGCGCACTTCAGAAACCTGTCAGCCGAATCATCGCATGATGTGCGAACCAATCGGGAAGGACCGGAACCATGAAGACAGGACTGATCGCAATCACTGCCGGGCTGGCCACCTTGACGCTCGCGACACCGGCCCTTGCCGGTGACCGCAACGACCGGGGCGACAGGCGCGAATGGCGCGATGATCGCCGCGACAATGCAAGGGCCTATCAGCGTGGCTATCGCGATGGCGTGCGCGCCGACAAGAAGCGCGAACGGGAACGCTATCGCTATCAGAGCCGCAACAGCAACTGGCGCGGGCCTGCATCCTCGGTGCCCTATACGAACAACAGCCGCTGGAACAACGGCTATGGCGTGGGCCAGCCGGTCTATTACGGCAACGCCTACCCCCGGAATGTGAACAGCAACTATTACTGGGGTGACAGAGGCCACGTCTATTGCCGCCGCTCCGATGGCACGACGGGCGTGATCGTGGGCGCACTGGCAGGCGGAACGCTCGGCAATGTGCTTGCCCAGCAGGGTGACAAGCGCCTCGGCAGTGTGATCGGTGGTACGCTTGGCGCCATCATCGGCCGCGAAATCGACCGCGGCAACGCCCGCTGCCGCTGAACCTCGCTGCCCGATCCTGATTGCCCGCGCTCCTCCCCCGGGCAAGTTAGCCAGTCGCCCGGTAACGGGCGATGAAGAAGCCGTCCGCACCGCCCGCTTCCCCCCAAAGCGAAGGCAGGGTGCGGACGGCACCTTCCCTGGTGGGGACAAGGCCGTCAGGCAATTCGCCCGCCTGCACCGGGTCGGGGGTCAGAGCGGGCGGCGGCGCATGCGCCTCACCCTCCTCCGGTTCCAGCGAGCAGACGGCATAGACGAGCCTGCCACCCGGCTTCAGCCAGCCGGCAGCGCGCGCCCGCAGATCCGCCTGCAGCGCCAGAAGCGGGCCGAGATCAAAACGGCCCTTGAGATACAGGAGATCAGGATGCCGGCCGAAGGTTCCTGTCGCCGAGCAGGGGGCATCGAGCAATATGGCATCGAATGGCGCATCGGGCGCCCATGTCCTCGCATCCGCTTCCACCACATGCGCGGATAGCCCGGTCCGCTCCAGATTGGACCTCAGCCGCTTCAGCCGCGAGGCGTTGATGTCCACGGCCGTCACATCGGCACCGCCAGCAGCCAGCTGCATGGTCTTGCCGCCCGGCGCCGCGCACAGGTCAAGCACGCGCAGGCCCCGCACATCCCCCATCAGGCGCGCGGGCAGGCTGGCGGCAATGTCCTGCACCCACCAGGCGCCTTCCTGAAAGCCCTCCAGCGCTTCGACAGAATGTGAACCCTCGAGCCGGACATGGCCGGGCATCAGCGAAACCCCGCCCAGCCGGGCGCACCAGTGATCGATGGCAGACGGATCCGCGAGGCACAGGTCGGTCGGCGGAATGGTGGCCAGCCGGCGTGCCGCGGCAAGCGCGTCATCAGGCCCCCAGGCTTTCGCCCAGCGCTCGCCCCAAGGATCGGGCAGCGCGGGTTCGGGCAGGGTCGCCTGTTCCCGGAACAGGGTGGACAGCACGCCATGGGCAAGCCGGCGCGGCCCGCCTTCCAGCAGCGGCAGGGTCGTGGCGATGGCCGCATGGGGCGGCGTATCGAGAAGCAGCCTGCCGGCAAGCGCCACGCGCAGAGCCAGCCGGGCGCGCGCGTCGGGCGGGAGCGGCCGCCTGCAGGCGGAATCGATCAGCGAATCAAGGCCCGGCAAATGCCGCAACACCCCGCCGACGAGCGCACGCGCCAGCGCCCTGTCGCTCGGCTCAAGCCCCTTCAGCGCGGCATCGAGCATCGGGTCGAGCGCCCGGCCCAGCACCGTGACCCCGTGCAGAAGGCGCACGGCTGCCTGGCGCGCGGGCAGGCCCGGCACGCCACCTTCCCGCCGCACACGGGCGGGGGGCCGCTCAGCCCCAGGGATTGCGCTTGTCCGGCTTGCGGGGAAGCCCCAGCGCGCTTGGCCGGCGGGCCGGGTGGCCGCCATCCATGCGCGCAGCCCCGCCGCCGGCACCGGCACCGGCACCGGCACCGGCACCGGCAAGGCCCAGCGGTGTATCGGCCAGCATTTCAAGCGCCGCGATCCGGTTTTCGGCTGCCGGGTGCGTGCTGAACAAGCTGTCGCGAACGCCGCCGGCGCCCTGCCCCATGATGTAGAGGGAAGCCGCCGCTGGATTGGCCTGGGCAACCGGGTTCGGGATGCGCTGCGCTGCCCCCTGAAGCTTCGCCAGCGCCGAGGCGAGCTTCAGGGGCTGTCCGCTGATCTCGGCCCCCATGGCATCCGCGCCATATTCCCGGGTCCGGCTGATCGCCATCTGCACCAGCGCCGCAGCGACCGGTGCGACGATCATCGCCACAAGGGCAATGAGGGCATTCGAATTGTTCTGGCGGTTCCCGCCAAGGAAGAAGGCGAAATTGCCGAGCATCGAAATGGCGCCGGCAAGGGTTGCCGTCACCGTCATCACCAGCGTGTCGCGATTCTTCACATGGGCCAGTTCATGCGCCATCACGGCCGCCACCTCGTCCCTGTCCAGCATGCGGAGCAGCCCTGTCGTTGCAGCGACTGCGGCATTCTCCGGGTTGCGGCCGGTGGCGAAGGCATTGGGCTGCGGCTGGTCCACGATATAGACGCGCGGCATCGGCAGCTGCGCGCGCTCGGCCAGCGGGGCCACGATCCGCCACAGGCTATGGTCGGGCCCCACTTCCTCGGCCCGGTGCATGCGCAGCACCAGCTTGTCCGAGTTCCAGTAGGCGAAGATGTTCATGGCGAGCGCGATGGCGAGCGCCACAGCCATGCCGCCACGGCCGCCCAGCATGAAGCCGAGGCCCATGAACAGGGCGACCATGGCCGCCATCAGCATGAAGGTGCGAATGCGGTTCATGCTGGTCTAGATGGCGGAACCCTCGGGAAATTCAACGCCCGGCGCAGGCTATTTCGAGCCACCCCCCAGAAAGGTGCCGATCCGCTTCATGTAGGTGACGGGGAAAAGCCGTACCATCCAGTCGATGAAGCGCGCATCCGGGCCGATCAGCACACGGTGCTGCGCCCTTTCCATGCCGCGAATGATCGTTTCGGCGGCATCCTCGGGTGTGGTGCGCGCATTCTTCTCGAACTCGGCGGCATGGTCGGCCGATGGATCGGAGCCGGGGAAATGTGCGATCAGCTTCGAGTTGCGGGCGACATTCGTCTTGATGCCGCCGGGGTGGACACGAATCACGCAGATGCCCGGATCAGTCTGGCCCATTTCGATGTGCAGCGCTTCAGACAGGCCGCGCACTGCATATTTCGATGCGTTGTAGGCGCTCTGGCTGGGATAGCCCATCATGCCGAAGACGGACGAGATGTTCACGATCCAGCCACTGCCATGCTTGCGCAGGTGGGGGATGGCGAGCCGGCAGCCTTCGGCCACGGCATCGAAATTGACCGCCATGACGCGGGCGAAATCCTCGCGCGGGGTGTCCGCGAACGGCGCGATGACGGACAGGCCGGCATTGTTGATGATGCCGTCCAGCGTGCCGAACTCTTCCGCCGCACCGTCGACCCATGCCTTCAGCGCATCATGGTCGGTCACGTCGAGAACATGCTGGCTGTGCGGGTAGTTACCAAGCATTCGCCCGGTTTCGGCCAGCCCTGCCGCATCCCTGTCCGTCATGGCGACGGTTGCGCCGCGCCGTGCGAGGCCCAGCGCCAGGGCGCGGCCGATGCCGCTTCCGGCACCGGTCACGGCAATTACCTTGCCCTTCAGATCACGCATTGTCTCACCCCTTATCCTTGTTGTTCACACTCTCCCGCGTGGCATGCTAGTGACAGGCCCATGCAAGGAAAAGAGACCCGCCAAAAGCATGAGGGTGAAAGCCCCGCGCAGGATGAATCCACCCGGCCGGCCCCGGAGGGCCGGGAACAGGACAGCCGCGAAGAGGGTGATACCAGCGCCGGGGCGACGGCGGGGGAAGTCGGCGGCCGCGCCGGCCCGGAACCGACCCGCTACGGCGACTGGGAAGTGAACGGAATCTGCTCCGACTTCTGAGGCGCCGCTCCGGCCTCAGGCGAGCGCCCGGCGGGCCTCGGCAAGGCGGCTGACAGCCGCATCCAGCGTCTCGCGGGATTTCGCGTGGCAGAAACGCACGACGCCCGCCGGGGCATCCGCGCCCTCGAAGAAGGCGGAAACCGGTATGGCAGCGACGCCATGGCTTTCAATGATCCGCTCGCAGAACGCCCGGTCGTCGAGCCGGATGCCCGATGCCGCGAGATCGACGCAGAGAAACCAGGTCGCGCCCGACGGGAGCAGATGATAGCCCGCGCGTGCCAGCCCGTCCGACAGAAAGGCACGGCCTGCGGCGATGTCGTGGCGCATCCGCTCCAGCCAGGCCCGCTCCGCCGACAGCCCCTCGGCCACGGCCTGCTGCAGGGCGGGAGCGGTCGTGAAGGTCAGGAACTGGTGGGTTGCCGCGATGCGGGCGGCCAGCGGCTGCGGGGCAAGCGCCCAGCCGACCTTCCAGCCCGTCAGCTGGAAGATCTTGCCGGCCGACCCGATCTTGACCACGCGCCCGGCAAGCGCCGTGTCGGCGGCGAGCGAGACATGGGCGCTTCCCGGCGGTCGCACCTCCTCCCACACCTCGTCAGCCAGGATGACGAGGTCATGCGCCAGCGCCACATCCCGGATGATGGCGCGCTCATCGGCATCGAGGGTGCGGCCCGTCGGGTTTGCCGGGTCGTTCACGATCAGCAGTTTCGTCGAAGGTGTGATGGCCGCTTCCAGCGCGGCGCGTTCCAGCCGCCAGTCCGGCGGCGCCAGCCTAACTAAGGAAAGGCCGGCGCCGGCCCGACGCACCAGCGGGGCATAGGCATCATAGGCCGGCTCGATGAGCACGGCATGGTCACCCGGCGCCAGCAGGGCGAGAATGGCCGAGGCCAGCGCCTCCGTCGCGCCACTGGTCACGACGATCTCGCTGGCCGGGTCGAATGTCAGGCCCTGTGTATCGGCATAGAAGCCCGACAGTGCCGACCGCAGCGCATCGGTTCCACGCATGCGCGGATAATGGTGCGGGCCCTCGACAATCGCGCGGGCGGCGGCCTGCCGCACGGAATCCGGCCCGGCGGAATCGGGGAAGCCCTGCCCGAGGTTGATGGCGCCCGCCCGTGCCGCAAGGGCGGACATATGCTCGAAGATGGTGGTGGAAACCGGAATGGGCTGGCCCGGTCCCTGCCCTTCTCTCATTGAGTCCGGAGCCTGGAGAAGGGGTTGTTGCGCGCCTTCTCGGCCTCTTCGGCCGCAGCGGCTTCCTCCTCCGTCGTCAGGTGGGCACGCACCCGCGCCAGCACTTCGTCGCTGGCGCGCGGATAGGGATCGAGCGCAAGGGCCAGCGACTGGGCGACCGCCTCGCCAAGATCGATGCCGCCATTCTCCACCGGCAGGATGTCAAGCGCATCCTCTTCCAGTTCCAGCTCCATTCCGGGGTCGATCTCGGCCTCTGGCTCGAAGCGCAGGTCCAGCGCTTCCTCGACATGGGCCGGCACAGGCTCTGACGAAACCACGCAACGCTGCACCACATCGGCCACGAGCCGGCCCGAAACGCGCGCACCGCGCCCATGGCGGCTGACAGCAAGCGTCGCTTCCAGCCGGTCGATGGCGATGAGGCCGAAGCGTTCGGCAAGCGCGGCGCGCGCTTCCGGGCCGGCGACGAGGGCCTGTTCCTTCGGCTGGCCAGGCAGCCGGTCGAGGGTCATGCGGACGCTGAATTCCGGGTTGCTCATCGGGCATATCCTGCGGGCAGCCGGCCCGCGAGCAGATCGCCCGCAGGCACGGCGTCAAGGGCCGCCTTCAGGCGGCGGACAGAAGCTGCAAGCCCGGCGGGCGCCCCCTCGGGCGGGGCAGCGCGATAGACATTGCGCGCCAGCGCATCGGCCAGCGCCCCCTCAGGCGCGCCTTGCGCCAAAGCCGCACGATAGGCGCCCAGCCTGCCGCCCATAGCGCCGATCACCCGGCCCATGTGCTTGCCGATCACCATGTCGCCGATACCGATGTCCCGGAGCGAGCCATCCATGTCCTCGACGAAGCGTTCCGTCAGGATCGCCGTTTCGCCCACCAGCCCTTCCGCTTCCAGCCGAAGCAGCACCAGCGCCGTGACCAGCGCGACCATGTCGAAGCGGCCATCCACCGTGTCGGCGACGCCATGGTCGAGATACCAGCCGGTGTCGCGGGCGGTGCGCGTGATCCAGCCCCAAAGGTCCGAAAGCGGTGGCGGGGCGGGTTTCAGCAATCTGGACAGGAAGGACATGGTCGGAATCCGCGATCATACGTGCGCGTAGGGCTGCGACGAAGTGCCGGCAGCTTGCTTGCGCTGCTACATCAAGAAGCGCATATGGCGGCCATGCGCCCGCCCCGCAAGCGTGCGTTCAGCCGCGCCCTGCTTCATGAAGGGCCGCCTGACGAAGGGCCGCCTGACGATGGAGAGTGAATGACCGCCCCTATCCGCCTTCCGTTCCGCAAGCTGCTGATGCCCGTCCTGCTTCTGGGCGCGCTGGCGGGCACTTCGGCCTGCACGCGCATCATGAACAACCAGGGCTATGTGGCGGATCAGGAACTGGTCGCCTCGGTCCAGCCGGGGATCGACAACAGGCAGTCGGTCGAACGGTCGCTCGGCCGGCCGACGGCAACGTCCCAGTGGGACAATGATGTCTGGTATTATATTTCCCGCAACACCCGCCAGCTTGCCTTCGCGCGGCCGGTCGCCAGGGACCAGAGCGTGCTGATCGTGCGCTTCGGGCCTGACGGCACCGTGACCGCCGTTGAAAAGCGCGGCATGGAGCAGGTGGTCGCCCTTTCTCCCCATTCCGACAAGACGCCGACCGCCGGCCGCGAGGCGACCTTCCTCGAGGATCTGTTCGGGAACATCGGCACAGTCGGCGCGGCGCCTGGCGGCGGCCCGCAGTAAGCCAAGGCCGGGATACACGTTATAGGAACAGGAAAAAGGGCCTGCCGGCATGTCCCGGCAGGCCCTTTTCCATGTGGTTTCATGTGGCGGGGCCTGCTGTGCAGGCCCGCCGGATCAATGCGCGGCGAGTGCAGCCAGAAGCAGCAGCGCCACGATGTTGGTGATCTTGATCATCGGGTTCACGGCAGGGCCTGCCGTATCCTTGTAGGGATCCCCCACGGTGTCGCCGGTCACGGCTGCCTTATGCGCTTCCGATCCCTTGCCGCCATGGTGGCCGTCCTCGATGTATTTCTTGGCATTGTCCCAGGCGCCGCCACCCGATGTCATCGAGATGGCGACGAAGATGCCCGAAACGATCACCCCCAGCAGCAGGGCGCCCAAGGCTGCAAAGCCATTGGCCTGGCCGGCAACCGCCGTGATCACGAAATAGACCACAATGGGCGCCAGCACGGGCAGCAGCGAAGGCACCACCATTTCCCGGATGGCGGCCTGCGTGACGAGGCCGACAGTCCGCGCATAATCGGGCTTGGAGGTTCCCTCCATGATGCCCGGGTTGTTGCGGAACTGGGTGCGCACTTCCTCGACCACGGCACCCGCCGCGCGGCCCACCGCCGTCATGCCCATGGCACCGAACAGATAAGGCAACAGCGCGCCCAGCAGCAGGCCGACGATGACATAGGGGTTGGACAGCGAGAAATCGACGACGAGATTCTCGAAATACTTCGAGAGATCAGCCGTATAGGCGTTGAACAGCACAAGAGCGCCCAGACCGGCCGAGCCGATGGCATAGCCCTTGGTCACCGCCTTCGTCGTATTGCCCACCGCATCGAGCGCATCGGTGCGCTCCCGCACCTCGCCCTCGAGGCCGGCCATTTCGGCAATGCCGCCGGCATTGTCGGTGACAGGCCCATAGGCATCGAGCGCCACGACCATGCCCGCCAGCGCCAGCATCGCGGTGGCGGCAAAGCCGATCCCGATGACACCCGCGAACTGGTAGGCGACTATCATGCCCACGCAGATCACGAGCGTGGGCAGCGCTGTCGCCTCAAGGCTGATGGCAAGGCCCTGGATGATGTTGGTGCCATGCCCCGTCTCGGACGCACGGGCGATGGAGCGCACCGGCCGGTAGGCCGTGCCGGTATAATATTCCGTGATCCAGACCATCAGGCCGGTGACGACAAGACCGACCATCATCGACCAGAAGAGGTCCATGGCGGTGAAGCCGCCCGAGCCGTCGGCCGCCTGCCCGCCAAGCACCGCGCCCATGTCGGGAAAGACGAGCATGGTGGCGAGGAAGAGCGCCGGCACCGATGCCACGGCCGACACGATGAAGCCCTTGTAGAGGGCGCCCATGATATTCTTGGACGTGCCGAGCTTCACGAAGAAGGTTCCGAGGATCGAGGTGAGGATGCAGACCCCGCCCGCCAGCAGCGGCAGGGTCATGAGCGCCTCGAGGTTGGGGCCGCCGATGAGCAGCGCGGTCAGCACCATGGTCGCGCCGACAGTCACGACATAGGTCTCGAACAGGTCGGCGGCCATGCCGGCGCAGTCGCCGACATTGTCGCCCACGTTGTCGGCAATCACGGCGGGGTTGCGGGGGTCATCCTCGGGGATTCCGGCCTCGACCTTGCCGACAAGATCGGCGCCGACGTCGGCCGCCTTGGTGAAGATGCCGCCGCCAAGCCGCGCGAAGATGGAAATGAGCGACGCACCAAGCGCCAGGCTGACAAGGCTGTCGATCACCACACGGTCATCGAAGGCAAGGCCGAGCTGGCCGGTCAGCACGCGGAAATAGACCGTGATGGCCAGAAGCGCGAGGCCGGCCACGAGAAGGCCGGTGATGGCCCCGGCGCGGAAGGCGAGCGTCAGGCCGGCCTGCAATCCGTGGCGCGCCGCCTCGGCCGTGCGGACGTTCGCGCGCACCGAGATGTTCATGCCGATGAAGCCGGTGGCGCCCGAAAGAATGGCGCCGATGGCGAAGCCGATTGCCGGATAAATGCCGAAAAACACATAGACCGCCACCAGCGCAATCACGCCGACGATGGCAATGGCGCCATATTGTTTCCTGAGATAGGCGCCCGCGCCTTCCTGGATGGCGGCGGCGATTTCCTGCATGCGGGCATTGCCTGCCGGTGCCGCCAGCACCGAACGCGTGGCGAAAAGGCCATAGAGCACTGCGGCTATGCCGCAGCCTATGGCAACCAGGACATGATCCATTGGTCCCTCACCCCTTTATCGTTCCGGCACGAACCGGGTCGTGCCTTGTTGACATGGCGTCCGGCCCCTCCCGGGCCTGCGCCATGGGCAGAGCTTGGCAAAGTGACAGGGGGTGCGCAAGCCGCGGCGAACGGTTGCCGGCCAGCGGTCAGGTGTGGCGATCAGCCGTTGTGGTCAGCTGTGGCGGTAGCCCATGGCCGAAGGTTCCGCCCCATCGAGCAGAAGGCCCGATCCGGGCGCAAGCTGACCGATGCGGGAAACGGCAACACGCGCGCTGGCGGCAGCTTCGGCCACAGCCCCGCGCGCGGCCGGGGGCGCTGCGAACAGCAGCTCATAATCATCGCCCATGGCAGCCAGCGCTGCCACGGCAACGCCGCTCGCTCGCGCCGGATCGCTCAGCGGGATGGCGGCGCTGTCGAGGAAGGCGCCAAGGCCGGAAGCCGCTGCCAGGCGGGCGCAATCGATCAGCAGCCCGTCCGACACATCCATGGCGGCCGACGCCACGCCCCTGAGCGCCAGCCCCAGCGCCAGCCGCGGTACCGGCCGGCGGTAGCGGCGCAGCAACGCCGCGCCGCCATTGCCAGCCGGGCGCCTGCCAAGCGCCACTTCAAGCCCGAGGCCGGCATCGCCGATGGTGCCGGAAACCCAGAGATCATCGCCCGCCCTTGCGCCGCCGCGCGAAAGGGCGACCCCGGCCGGCACCGAGCCAAGCGCCGTCAGCCCGAGGACGGCACCATCGCCGGTGCGGATCGTGTCCCCGCCCAGAAGCGGAGTCGCATGGGCACGAAGCGCCTCGTCCATGCCGCGCAGAAGCGCTTGCGCCCAGTCCAGCCCCTGCCGGCTACCGAGGCCCGCCCCCATCAGCACGCCGCGCGGGCGGGCGCCCATGGCGGCAAGGTCTGAAAGGTTCACGGCAACCAGCTTCCAGCCGACATCGGCCGGCGGGCAATCGGGCGTGAAGTGCACGCCCTCGGCCAGCATGTCGTGCGTGGCGACGAGCTGGTCGCCCAATGGCCAGTCCAGAACGGCGGCATCGTCCATCAGCCCGCGCGCGGCCGGGTGCGGCGCAATCCGGCGCAGTTCCTCCAGAAGCGCGGTCTCGATGTCCAGCCCTGGCCTCCCTTCCGGCTTTCCTGGCCTCAGCCCGCCTGCTCCGGCTCTTCGCGCACGCTGCGGCCAAGCCTGTCGAGCAGGGCGTTGACGAAGCCGGTTTCGGCGCGCGGATAGAAGGCCTGGGCCACATCCACATATTCCGAGACGATGGCCGCGCGCGGCACATCCGGCCGGGCGACCATCTCATAGGCGCCGCAGCGCAGGATCTGGTGCATCAGCCGGTCCAGCCGGGACAGTGTCCAACCCTTGCCGAGAAAGCTCGTTATGAGCGAATCGAGCTCGTCGGCCCGCGCCAGCGATCCGGACACGATGTCATCGAAAAAGGGCCGGTCGGCTTCGGCGAGGCGGTCGCCGCCTTCCTCGGCATCGGTCACGGCGCCCAGCCGGTGGCTGTGAAACTCGGCAAGGAGTTTCGCAATATGGGTGCCGGACACGGATTGCTGGTAAAGCGCCTGCACAGCGGCCAGCCGCGCGGCCGAGCGCCGCTGGCGGGCTTCCCCGCCGGAGCTGTTCCGGCGCGGGGGACTGGATGGTTCTGACGTCATGGGCCGAGGCCATAGCGGCGATGCGCCGGCTCTGCCAGCCCGCAGGAAAAGTCTCTGCCGGTCGCGGGAAAATCCCGGCACGCCAGAATCGACCAGAATCGAGAGGTTACAGGATGCGGCGGCGGGCCGCAGCATAAGGGCGGGAGAAACATTCAGGAGCCCGAGGGACATGCTGACCAAGGCCGACGATTATCCGATTCACCAGACATCCGAGCCGATCGCCTATGCCGGAACCGACCGGAACTTCTACGATCGCTATTTCTTCAACGCGCAAAGCCCTGACGGCACGCGCTTCATGGGCGGCGCCCTCGGCGTCTATCCGCACCTCAACGTGATGGACGGGGCCTTCTGCTGGCTCGAGAATGGCGTGCAGCGTTCGGTGTTCGTGTCCCGCCTGCTCGGGATGGAGCGCATGGACACCCAGGTCGGGCCGCTTTCGGTGGAGATCGTCGAGCCGCTGAAGCGGGTGCGCGTGCGCCTCGCCGAGACGGACGGGCTTTCGGCCGACCTGCTCTTCGAAGGCCGCCATCACCCGATCGAGGAACCGCGCTTCATCTGGCGGCATGGCCCCCGCACCCTGATGGACGTGACCAGGATGACCCAGAATGTCGCCATCAGCGGCCATGTCACGGTGGACGGCGTGCGCCATGACTGCTCCGGCTGGCGCGGCACCCGTGACCGCAGCTGGGGCGTGCGCCAGATCGGGGCCGCCGATCCGCAACCGCCGGTGCCGGTGCGGGATCCCCAGTTCTTCTGGCTCTGGGCGCCGCTCAACTTCGAACGCCATGCGCTCTATTTCCACACCAACGACGATGCCGAGGGCGTGCCCTGGAACCGGTCCGCGGTGCTCGTGGACCTCGCCTCGGGGGCGGAAACCAAGCTGGCCAACCCGCGCTACAAGCTTGACCTCCAGCCCGGGGGCCGGCGCGCCACCTCCGCCGTTCTGGCCGCCGATGCGCCCGGCGGCCCGCTCGAGGTGCACCTGTCCATCGACCAGAATTTCCAGATGCACGGCATCGGCTACACGCACCCGAACTATGGCCACGGTGCCTGGCGCGGCGATCTCGATGTGCAGACGGAGCGTTTCGACTGCCGTGCGGCGGACATCGGCGCCTTTTCCAACGTGCACATCCAGGGCCTGTGCGCCGCCGAACTGCGGCTGCCCGATGGCAGCATCGAAAAGGGGCGTGGCGTGCTCGAGCAGATGATGATGGGGCCGCACGCGCCGTCGGGCTTCAAGGAACTCTACGACCTGGCCTGATCTTTCATGATTGGGTGATGACGGCGGGGCATCATCGCCCCGCCGCCCTTCCCGTGCGCCGAACCGCCTGCCAGCGGCTTGACGATGGCGCGCGGCGGGTGCGAGGAGCGCGTTCAGCATTCCGAAACCGGGCATGGCGTATGGAACGACCGTTCAACGCATCCGTGCCTCGCTACGGGTCGAGAGGAGAGAACAGGCATGAATAAGTTCATCGGGCGTGCTTCCGCCGCAATGCTTGCGGCCCTTCTGATGGCCGGCGCGCCGGAAGCGGCCCTGGCGCAAAAAGGCAGCAAGGCGCCGAGCTTCAAGTTCTCGAAGCCGGTGCAGTCGCTTCTGGCGCAGGCGCAGAAGGCGCAGCAGGGCAATGACCATGCCGGTGCGGTCGCGCTGCTGCAGCAGGCCGACGCCCTGCCCAACAAGAATGCCGACGACGCATACATGATCAACATGCTGACGCTGAATTCGGCCATCAACCTCAAGGACAATGCGCTGCTCGAGAAGGCGCTCGAAGGCGCGCTGGCGTCCGAGCGGCTTCCGGCCGAGGAGCGCCCGAAGTTCATCCGCAACAGATCGGAAGAGCGTCGTGTAGGGAAAGAGTGTACGTCCTGGTGTA